>DAOVJP010000283.1 GCA_030673205.1 Thermoplasmata archaeon | reverse complement strand
TCGTCATGAGCATATTCGGAGCGGCCATATTCGGCAGCGCGCTCAGCCTCAGCGCCGACATCATCGGCGACTTCAAAGTTGGAATATATGCGGGGACACGGCCGTTCTATCTCGTCAAAGGAGAGCTGCTCGGCCTGGTGTTGGGTTCTACCGTGGCAGTCGTGGGAGCTTCGCTGTTCTCCATGGGACTTGCAAAAGGGACCCTGGACCTGGCCGCGCCTCAGGCCAATGCCTTCGCGACGCTGGTCATGTCACTTATGGGAGGGCCCAATGTTACCATGCTGCTCACATTCCTCGGTATCGGAGCGCTCATCGGCATCGTGGCAGAGATAACCACGGGGATGGGCACGGCCTTCGGACTGGGAATGTATATCCCGCTACCGGTGAACATACCTCTCGTCGTTGGCGGTATCCTTAGGGAGTGGTGGACCAAGAACAAGCTTGAACCAAGGGCCGAGAAGGAAGGTTGGACAGAGAAAGAGATAACCTTGGCCAACATTGACAAGTACATGATGATGACCGGCCTGATAATCGGAGAAGCGATGATGGGCACCATCATAGCGATGACCCTCATCATACCGATGATCATGGGCGGATAATGGTTCCAAAATTATGCGGTGTTCCTCGGATCTCTTCTCTGCGGGGAGGTGGGGCTGGGGCAAGGCCCACTTTCGCTCTTTTTTCCACCTCTCTGATAAAGGTATATATGGCATAGCGCATAGAGATGTTGGGTAGGTCGAGAAATGATAACTCACAGGGAAAGGATCATTCTTCATTTATTGAAGAAGAACCCAGGGCCAGTTTCCAGGATGAGGCTGGGCAAGCTCACCTTTCTGATCTCCGGTAGGACAAAGGGGTATGATTTCGTCCCCTACAATTATGGTCCTTTCTCTTTTCAGATGTACCACGACATGGGGAGATTGGAGAGGAACGGTTACATCTGCCAGGATGGGGATTCCGCATGGTTAACGAGAGATGATTTTCCCCCCATTAAGGAAGATGTCCGCAAAATGGTCGAAACGATAAACCAGCGGTTCGCTGACTATGGCGGCAAGCAACTGATCGACTACATCTACAACAGGTTTCCAGCATATACCATCTTCAGCAAATATGACAAGAGGGAGAGATACGAACGGGACCAGAAGGGCGTAACCACCATCGGATATGAAGGGAAGAGTGTTGATGGCTTTCTGTTCAGTCTGATCCGGAACAAAGTCCAGGCGGTGGTGGACGTGCGGAAGAACGCCTACAGCATGAAGTTCGGTTTTTCCAAGGGCAAACTAAGCGAATACCTGGAGAAGATGGGCATGGAATACATCCACATGCCAGAGCTGGGCATACCCTCTGAGTTAAGGAGGGAACTGGAAACAGATGAGGATTATGATAATCTATTTCGCGAATACAAGAAAGGAATGAACTTGCGGGAAAAATGGCTTTTGAGGATAGAAGACTTGGGGAAACAGAAAAAGGTAGCGTTGTTATGCATGGAACAGGATCCGCGATACTGCCACCGTGGGGTCATAGCAGACGAACTACGCAGCAGGGGGTTGGAGGTAACGGACCTATGACCTGGGAGAAGAAGAAGGTCTTGGTGACAGTCAAGGCATATCCGGAGATAGGGAAGACGCATGGGACAATGGTCTGCACCGCTGGCTTGACCGAAGAAGGAGAGTGGATACGATTATATCCTGTACCTATGGACGTTTTCTCCGGCCCGAACAAGGTCAGTAAATATGATTGGATCGAGGTTGAGTGCCAGAAGGCCTCAGAGAAGCTAGGCAGAAAAGAGAGTTACAAGATCCGCGAAGGCACGCTACGGATAGTTGACCGCACACTGAGCAAGAAGAAGGTTAAGGGAAAGGTTGACTGGGAGTCCAGAAACAAGCTGATACTCCCTCATCTGGACGGATCCATTGAATCGCTAAGGGAGAAGTACATAGAGGACAAGACTAGCCTTGGGCTGGTCAAACCCTCCACGGTGTTGGAGTTCTACAAGAAAGGCGAGCTTCAGATATTCAAGGACAGCGCGGAGTTCCAGGCTACACTCTTCGGCACCGCTACACCCATAGTCCAGGAGATCCCACACATCTTCGGCTACAATTTCAGATGCGAAGGATGTGGGGACGAAAAAGGGCACAATATCCAATGCGAAGACTGGGAACTGCTGGAATCATACAGGAGCTGGGGCCAACGCTATGGAGATACCGCGGTTCTGTGGGAAAAGCTCCAACAGAGATACTTCGAGGAGATGGTGAAGAAAGACCTCTACTTCTACATGGGAATGTATTCGCTCCAACCAAGCTGGCTGATAATAGGGATATACTATCCACCTAAGCCGGAAACGAGGTCACAAATGACCTTGAACATACAAGAGCCAATACGTTGAACGATCATCATCATATTGAGCATCAATGAAATATAAATTCAGACCCGCAGCCGCCAGTGCCTCTTCCCCAACCTGACCAGTATCCCTTGCTCCTGGAGATATCTGTCCCTCATCTTGATGTATTCGATGGAGTCCTCCATCTTCCATCTTGGAGTGGGTCTCTGTCTTGGGGCTCGGCTGTGCTTTTCAGGCCGGTCCTCCCACTCCTCCAGACGTATGGTCCTCATCCCTGCTCCCCCCTGATCTCTTTCAACATCTTCGAGACCTCTGCCTTTTTGGCCCTTTTCTCCAGGTAGGGCCATTCTATCTCGTCCTTGAACACTGCCATGAGGCGCTCCGC
>DAOVJP010000354.1 GCA_030673205.1 Thermoplasmata archaeon | reverse complement strand
CCCCGCATATCCTCATCACCACGCCGGAGAGCATCGCGATAATCCTCTCCACCCCAAAGTTCTCCCAGAAGCTTGAGGGGTTGGAGTACCTCATCATAGACGAGATACATGAGGTCTGCAACAACAAGCGCGGTTCCATGCTCGCCCTCAACATGGAACGGTTGGAGGCCAGGACGGGCGGTTTCACTCGTCTCGGTCTCAGCGCCACCCAGGCCCCCATCGAAGAGATAGCCTCTTTTCTATCGGGATATGAGGGGGAGGAGACCCGGCCAATGGGCATCGTGGAGGCGAAGACGAGGAAGGAGCTGGACATAGAGGTGGTGTGTCCGGTGGAGGACATGACCGCCCTACCATTCGAGGTGGTGAACGACCGCATGTACGATCTGGTGGGGGAACTCATAAAGGAGCACAAGACCACCATCGTGTTCACGAATACCAGGGCCGGAACGGAGAGTGTGTCATATCGACTACAGGAACGGGGGATAGAGCGCATAGCCGCCCACCACGGCTCCCTATCCAAGGAGACGCGTCTGGAGGTGGAGGAAGAACTCAAGCTCGGCCTGTTGAGAGGCGTGGTGTCCAGCACGAGCCTCGAACTGGGCATAGACATAGGGAGCATAGACCTCGTGTGCCAGATAGGCAGTCCCAAGAGCATAGCGAAGGGGTTGCAGAGGATAGGAAGGGCGGGCCACAGCGTAGGGGCCGTACCCACTGGCCGCTTCATCGTGTTCGAGTCGGACGATCTGGTGGAATGCGCGGTATTGGCCCGGAAGGCCAAGGAGGGGCATATCGACAGGGTGAGCATTCCCCGGAATTCGCTGGATATACTGGCACAGATACTGGTGGGCATGAGCCTGGAACACCGATGGGAGGTGGGCGAGGCCTATAAGATGGTTAGGCAGGCCCAGCCCTTCCACGAGCTGACCGAACAGTCCTTCTTCTCCGTGCTGGAATATCTGGGAGCAAGGGATAGCGATTATGTCTACAGCAAACTGTGGTATGACAAGGAGGAACAAGAATTCGGCAGGAAGAAGGGGGCCAGGATGATATATTATCTCAACCTGGGAGCGATACCGGATGAATCGAACTATGTGGTCTACGCAAAGGGCGGGAGACGGTTGGGCAAGCTCTCGGAGAAGTTCGTCGAGCGCCTCACATCCGGCGACATATTCGTGTTGGGAGGGCAGAGCTACAAGTATATGCGAACAAGGGGAATGAAGGTGTTCGTGGAGGACTCCCCCGGAAGAAAGCCCACCGTCCCCTCTTGGAGCGGGGAGATGCTTCCCCGCAGCTACGATCTGTCCACTGCCATAGGCGGTTTCCGTCGGCTGTTCGGGGAGAAGATAGCCCGCGGGGAGAAGGACAAAGAGCTTCTGGCCCATCTGCACAAATACTATCACGCGGACGAGGGGAGCGCCAACAGCATACTCAGCTACATGCGCGAGCAGCAGGAGTTCGACCCCCGTCTACCCACAGACAAACGCCTCGTTATCGAGGGATATGTGGATATGCGAGGCAGGCACAACCTGATATTCCATGCCTGTCACGGGCGGCGGGTGAATGATGCGCTCTCCAGGGCCTATGCCATGGCCATATCTAACCGCTATAATTGCAATGTGAGCTTATCCTTAACGGATGATAACTTCATGCTCACCCTGCCCAGAAAGATAGAGGCCGAGGATGTCACCGCCCTGGTGACCAGCAAGAACCTGGAGGAGTTGCTTCGGAGTGCTGTGAAGGGGACGGAGATGTTCAAACAGCGTTTCCGACACTGTTCCACCAGGAGCTTCATGGTGCTTCGCAACTACAAGGGCCGAGGGATAGGGGTGGGGCGCCAGCAGAGCCGTTCCGAGCGCATAATGAAGGTGCTGCTGGAGGAAGAGGACCATCCCGTGGTATGGGAAACGTACAACGAGATACTGAACCAGGCCATGGACCTGGGACATGCCCGAGAGGTGTTGGAGGCCATGGAGAGCGGCGAACGGGAGGTGGTGTGCCTCCCTTATGGGGAAGTTCCGTCCCCCTTCGCCCATAATGTTGTCTTGGCAGGGATAAGTGACATAGTGCTCATGGAGGACAGGTCCACACTACTGAGGGAGCTGCACAGGAAGGTACTGG
>DAOVJP010000182.1 GCA_030673205.1 Thermoplasmata archaeon | reverse complement strand
ACCTTCTTTTTGGTGGGTGCTGAATGATAATCGCATTCGGCACTGCTCCCCTTATGATAGCACTTGATGAGGCGAATGCTGGATGACTAAGGGCACCCTGCCCTTCGACAAGGATTATGTCTGGGTGCTCCTTTTCATAGGCATCTATAATCGCATTTTCAACCTCCCCGGTCGCAAAACCCGAAGTTAAAACATCCACTGCAATCCCATACTTTGAACCCTGAAGTAGACCGGTTTGACCCGTTGCTATAAATGCAGCGTTCAGCCCCTTTTGTCTCAAGGCCTCAACGAGATTTAGCGTAGTGGTCCTTTTACCAACAGCGCAGTCTGTACCAAATACGGTTATTACCGGAGTTTTGACTTCAAGGATACGTCCTGAGAAATTATGTAGGCCCTTTCTCTGCGGAGGTTTCCGGACATCATAGATCTGGACGCCATATTCACTCGCCTTTTGCATAAACTCTTCATCATTGGTGAAGAATTCCGGTAGGCCGTTTACAATGTTCATCCCCCTTTTCATGGCAGCGAAGATTATATCTCTCTGTTCCTTGTCAAGAAATGAAGCGAGCGGCGCAATGCCGTAGATGAAATATTCCGGAACATGACTCAAGTTCTCCAGGGCATCATCGAGGTCGTGGAATATTGGTATCCCCTTTTTTATTCCATCGAGATACTCCCCTGCATCCATGC
The DNA here is from genome assembly GCA_030673205.1 of Thermoplasmata archaeon. Classification (GTDB taxonomy): domain Archaea; phylum Thermoplasmatota; class Thermoplasmata; order JAGHBH01; family JAGHBH01; genus DAOVJP01. The sequence goes on along the minus strand of DAOVJP010000182.1, from coordinate 3,405 downwards.
CCGCCTTTGTACTATCAATAACCCCGACGATCTCATACTTCTCCGAGTGTCGGACAAGCCCATTTGCAACCTTTCCATCTATCTTCCCGAATTGATCTTCACAATATACTATTGTCTTCGTTTTCATGTGCTATCTCCTCGATCGGTTAATGCCCTTTTGGTTATCCAGTTGTCAATCAGGTATCTCTGTTATATAGCTATGCTCCGGGCTGACTAAAGAAAACAATATTCATGAGGGAAACCATCACCGCAGATCGCCTCCGCGAGGCATAGACCGGTGAAGTAAGAGAGGTCAACCCCCTTCCCATGATCCCTTTTTAGAACCATTTTTCCAGCTTCGACTGGCCGTTCATTGTCCCCAATGAGCTCCCTGCCTCATCCCAGCCAGCATCCAACAATATCTCCCCGTACTTCCCCCCGCCCCCGGGCTTTATCCTCACATTCCCCTCTCTGAAGGCCCGTATTGCCCTGGCCACCACGGGATCGGCGTGCTTTTCTACGTCCTCCATAGGCGCATCCACCAGGATGGTCACCTCGTTCCCCACGCCCCCCACCAATCTCCTCCATGCCTCTTGGACCTTCTTGGTGGAAGGAGAAGAAACACCCAGGGCCCTGGCCAATATCTCGCCCAAAGGGATTATATGGAGATAGGGGGGTCGGTGATAGGGGTGGGCGGGTTCCTCCAGGTCTGCCAGCTCCTCCACTCGGTCCTTCACACCCTTCTTTATACTTCCGCCACAAGGGCAGCGCCAGTGTGCCTGTCGTGCCTCTTCGAGCGTAGCATGGGTGTAGCATCTTGAGCAGGCACTCTCGTTGTACTTCCCCTCCTGGGGAGGAAGGCCGACGTTCAAAGCCATGCTTCTTCCCCCCTCCCGCTTTATTGCCCTGCGAACCTCCTGGAAAGTGGTGTCCTTCACATCGAGGCGGTTGAACTCCCGTGCCAACCGGAGAGGGGCAGGGCTGTGCGCATCACTGTTGGTGAGGAAAGTGAGCCTGTGCAGCTCTGATATCCTATCAGCATAATTGCTGTCTGCGCTGAGACCCAGCTCAAGGAAGGAGACGTAGGATACAAGGGAGCCGTAACAATCCCGCAGGCTGTCATGATATGCGTACATGGCGGTCCAGGGAGTGAATGCATGGCATGGGCCTATCAACGCCTCCACATCCTTGGCCAGTTCCGCTATGGCCTCTCCGTCCATGTCCAGGTGCGGCCGCCCATCCTTGGATAGGTCCGTCCCTCCCACTATTCCCTCCGCAAAACCCTCCACGCTCGAAGGAGAGGGGAAGAGCAGAAGGTGGTGGACCCGCCGCATGTCCTCGACCTCGGTGGTGAGAACGAACCTCGTTCCTCCATACTGGAACGTTCCCTCCTCCACCTCTTCCAAGTCCTTTATCTCCGCGAACCAGGCGGGGTGGAGGCAATCCCCTGTTCCCACAATGTCCACACCCTTCTCCTTTGCTCCCGCAGATATGCTCTTGAGGGTAAGGTTCTTGCTCGTAGCGGCGGAGAACCGACTGTGGATGTGAAGATCGACGTTGCACTGGATCTCTTCCAACATATCACCTGCGGCACATCACCTGTAGCGTATCGCCTGTAATATCATTTTTCATCTGTTCCGATGTCCATTCTTCCGTGAGATGGAGGATAGCAAGGCGAGCAGTACAAGTGCCATGGGGAAGTACAGGAGTGTGGCGGCCAGTGAGAGAAAGGCGGGGGCGGGGTTCTCATCGAGGTCCGCCACTTGCAAGGAGGCCTCCCCGCTCACCGTGTACGGCATACCATTGGAATTGGAGATGAGCACCGCTGAGAACTGATGAGCACCCCAGACGCTATCGTTCCACGGCAGGGATATGGGCAGTGTTTCCCCTGGGGCGATGGAGAGCTCGCTCACAAAGGATACGGTATCGGCTTCGATATCGCCCTCCATTCTCCCGGGGCCCATGCCCTCGAAGAAAGAATATCTGTAAAGCTCGACGGTGACACTGTCCAGAGAGGTGGGAAGGCTGTTGACGATATCGAAGTGCAGTTCCACATCATCCCCTTCTCTGGGCTCCGTCGGCGAGCATCCAGTATATGCTAGCACCACTGCTGGCTCCACCCATATATACGCGGTGGTCGGAGGAATGATATCGCCGTCTGCCAGGCCGGTGAAGACGATGGTGTCCACTCCATAGATGGCTGGGAAGATGGCCTCCACCTGTGTCGTGCCTGCCTTGAGGGTCACGCTCTGATCCCATATCCCAAATCCTTGGCCAGGACCAGTTTCTTGGTACATGTCCATTCCCGTCATGTAGGCGAAGGCGGATAGGTTTGCCTCCATCTGGGAGGGGGAGTTGATGTTCAGATATAGGGATATCATCGTCCCTTCCACGAATGCCCCGTCGGAACCGGTGGGAGGCGCGATAGATATCGTGACCCCCGCCGCTCCTTTCGCTCCTTGCGAGATGGAAAGTTCCTCGCCGCCAAAAGATAGGGGCATGGAGAGCAGGATGAGCACAAGGCCCAAGCACACCAGTCTTTTCGAGGTGTCTATGCTCTTCTCGTTCCTTTTTGTCATCATCATTTCACCTCCCTCCTGGATGCTATGAAAATGCCTATGAACGGCAGGACCATCCCATAAGCGGCCATCACCCACACTCCTCGGGTATATTCGGGGATCGTCATAGAGAAAAACCCAGGTATCTCCATCGGAGCGGCGCCATAGATGTTGACTATCAGGTCCGCGCTGTAGTTTATGAGGAACCAGGGCTCCCTTTCGGCGACCATGAGCACGATGGATACGATGGGCAGTATCAGGAACAACAGGAAAAAGGTGACCAGAGTGCTCTGTATCCCGCTGGACAATATGCTGCTGAAGAACACCGCCATTCCCACCGCTCCCGCCGTGAAGAGGAGTGCCAGCATGTATGAGATGGGGAACTCGGCGCTCACCCCTCCCGTGCCATATATTGCCAGGACCTGGACATATATCATCAGATAGAAGATGGTGACCATCGCCATGGACATCAAGAGTGAGGAGAGATGCTTTCCCAGGAATATGGAGTGCCTCCTCTGGGGCGTGGCGAATATGGAGAAGCACGTTCTCTTCTCGAACTCCCCCGATATCGTGTCCCCTGCGAAGAAGGCCACCATTATCACTACGAACAGACTGACGAAACTCAATATCTCTTTAACATAATCCTCCGGGTTCTCCGGATAATCAACCCCGGCTATCTTCGGGATCGAGCCGAACAGAAGAGGGATCGCTATAGCCATCAACAGGGCCAGGAATATCCTCTTTCTCCTGAAGTGTTTCTTCATGTCATGCATTGCGGAGAGGAGCACATGCCTCCAATCTTCCAACACATCCGCCAGCAGTTCGTTCATGCTGCAGCCTCCCTCGAGCTTTTGTATCCGTCAGCTTT
>DAOVJP010000164.1 GCA_030673205.1 Thermoplasmata archaeon | reverse complement strand
CCCCGCATCCAGGGAAGGTGGGCCATATGAACAGGATGGCCGTGTTCGTCCTCCCCGCAATCCGCGCGGAAGACGGCCAATTCATCCCTTGTATCGCCAAAGAGGGCGAACCGGGATATTACCCCACAAAGTGGCGGTGGGGTCGTGACGAGGTCGTGGCCATGCGCGCTGCGGACAATCTCAATATGGAGTTGGGGCTGTCCCCCAGGGAGGCGATTGAGATAGTCGCGTCCACACTTCGCGCTCAGGCGGTGGGCGCATGAACCGGGCCTACGAGGTCATCACTGACCACATTCTCGGCCTTCTTGAGCAGGGTACGATACCCTGGAAACGGGGCTGGAAAGGTGGCCGTCCAATGAATATCAATGGCCGCCCTTATCGTGGAATAAACGTGTTCACACTCTTGAGCTGCGGCTATTCCTCTCCACACTGGTTGACGTTCAACCAGGCGAAGAAGATGGGAGGCATGATCAAGAAGGGGCAGCATGGTTTCCCGGTTGTGTTCTGGAAGTTGCTGGAACGGGAAACTGGGGAGATTGACCTGGAGACCCGCGAGACTATCAAGAAGCGGGTTCCCATGCTTCGATACTATACTGTGTTCAATCTCTCTCAGGTCGAGGGCATCGATTTGAAATACGAGGCAAAAGCCCTCGTAGACGCCAATCCTATTGAGGCGGCTGAAGCCATAGTCAATGGCATTCAATTCCCTCCGAAGCTGTCACATGAGGGCGGAAGGGCCTTTTACCGGCCGTCTACTGATGAGATAGTTCTTCCAGAAGTGGAATCCTTTTTCTCAATGGAAAATTATTACAGCACTCGATTCCACGAGACCGTGCACTGGACCGGCCATGAATCAAGATTGCACAGGTCGGGAATAACCGATCTCGCAATGTTCGGCGACGCAGAATACAGCCAAGAAGAACTCGTAGCCGAGATGGGATCTGCCTTCCTATGTGGAGAAGCAGGCATATCTCCCATAGTCATAGAGAATCAGGCAGCTTATATCCAAGGCTGGTCAAAGAAGTTCAGAGACGACAAGAAAATGGTCGTCATGGCCGCAGCTCAGGCTCAGAAAGCGGCAGATTTTATCCTCAAAAAAGAGGAGGAAAAAGCATGAAAAACCACCATGTAGCAGATGACTACAAGCCAGTAGTCAAAACAGGGCAGTTAAGTATATATAACCGAAACCTTTTTAAAAATACACGTGACTATGACCACCAATATGACCATGTACAGAGGGAGGCCTTCCAGCGCTCCTTCCTTGCTCTTACGCAAGCTCAGCTTTGTCATAAATTGCGTTTTCCCCATTGTAGCAACCTCCAACACGAATGTTGGTAGACTGTCATGCCCTAGGCTATAGAAAAACCTAACGGTTCTCTTTCTGCCCGTCCTTCTCCTCTTTCCATATCCGTGCCTTCGTTCCCTCCTTTTCAACTCAGAAGCGCTTGAGCACCATGGTGATGAGTAGCAATATTATCATTGTGGCCGGGAAGTAGCTTATGGCTACGTGGGTGGCCACTTCTTCTCCGTATCTGTCATAGGTTATGTGTGCGCTCTGGACCATTCGCCTTTCCACATAATAGTCGATGTATATGGGGAGGATGGAAATGGCGAGGATCCAGTGTTCGGGATATGTTATGTATAGGGCTATGGCGAGGGGAAGGGCGCCGAAGGTGAGGCTCTTTATCTGTCCTCGAAAGTATTTCCAGAGGAAGAAGAGGCTGGTGGCGACGAGGAGTAACTGGACATAGCTCATCCCCCATATGCCATCCTCAGGTTGGAAGGCGCTGAATGTCACCGGGTTGGTGAGGACACAGTGTGCGAAGGTGGCTAGAACTCCCAGGCTGAAGAACAACACTGGTAGTTCCAGCGGTATCTTCTTAAAGCTCAGATGTCGGGTGGGATAGTTCCATTCGTTCCTGCTGACACCTTTGTATTCCACCGCTAGGTCCATAAGTGCTCCGGTGGCCCCTATTATCAGTGAGGTGAAGAAGTACCTAGGTATGGGGATCATAGCCACCATGGAGAGGACCGTCAATACCAGAGTGAATATGGACAGTGTGCGGAGGCGGTTCTGGAGAGCTTTCTCGACTGCAGGGGGCATCTCCATGTTGAATATACGGGTCTTGGCGTTGTTGACCCAGTCCCGGGTGACTATCAATCCACTGCCGGTATGGGCTTTGACGTTCTCCATATATCTCTTTGTGTGTGGTCTTACCATGGTTCACCTCCTATATGCTACTCTAAGACAAGAAAAAATAAAAGGCGGGGGCAAAAATGCCCCCTGGGGTGTAGGAGAGGAGGTTTGGTGTGTTCAGCGTGATAGTGGATGTTGTCGTTCAAGGCTCTATGCCGTGACCATCTCTTGCTCGTCCGCGTAGTATTCCATTACATTCTGTGGAGCTTCATCGCTATCATGTTCTGTATCTATGCCCGCTTTCCATGTGATCTCTGATATGTCGTTCATCAGTTTGATGGCCGGTTTGGGGTTTTCGCCTTCGGTGACCTTCATTATAGCTATATCAGTGATGTCATTTATGGAGTGGGTTCGCATCCACTCAAGGGTTTCTGTGTCCAGTGAATACTGGCTCTGAGGCTCCATTTGCCTCTTGGGGAGGTATCTCCGCGTTCTCATAGTGCATCCCATCTATGTTGGCGTCGGACAGTCCGACCGACATTCACCATATCTGTTGGAGGGTATATAAAGTTTTGGGTCAAATGCTATTTTATTCAAATGCCAATATCTGACGATACGTCTGACGTTTTCGCAATTATGTCTGACACTTTTAGCTTCAAACACCCGCCAAGCCTTCTTCAACACCAAATTATAAATAGCCTTGCTTAATTGAAAGAAGAGCAAGGAAAAGGTGTAGCTATGAGCATGTCGACACAAGATATCGGCGGAGTATTCGACGCTATCCGAGCGATCGCCGCCCTATCTCTGCTAGCCGTAGCCGCCCGAAGCGACTGGAAGACCCGCACCGCTGAGAACTGGGTATGGGCCTCGATGGGCCTTGTGGGGATAATTCTATTGGGAGCACAGATGTACACAGAGGGGTGGGAGCCCATCTCATACGTCGGCCTAGCACTCATAGCCCTGGCATATGTTGATATATTCTGGGACAGGAAACCCCTCTACGATCCTGAAAAGAAGAAGATATGGTGGTTGGGGATAGCTTTGTTCATCATCGGCGTGATACTGCTAGCGAGGTTGTTGACAGCAGCTATTCAGTGGGAGCACAAGGCCATCCTTCTGGGGGTGGTCGGGATGATATATATGTTCTACGCCTTCTACATGTCGCACATTTTACATGGAGGTGCGGATGCAAAGGCTCTCATGGCTATAGCCATGTTGTTCCCGCTGTACCCCCGCCTCCTATCTTTTCCGCTCCTTCCCACAGATACTCTCCTTGAACTGTTCTTCCCCTTTGCGCTCCTCGTATTGATGGCATCCACCATTGCCTCCCTTGCCATTCCATTTGCGCTTCTCTGTGGCAACATAGCAAGGAGGGATTTGCGCTTCCCTCACGCCCTCTTAGGATACAGGACCGGGATAGACGAGGATCCCAAGTTCTGTTGGCCCATGGAGGTCGTGGAAGAGGGGAAGGTCGTCTCGATATATTTCCGCAAGAGAGGTGTGGACTCCGCTGAAGAGTTCCGGACCCTCAGAGAGGAGGGAGTGAAAGAGGCGTGGGTCACACCCAAGATACCATTTCTCATCCCTATGTGGGTGGGGTTGGTCCTATCTATCTTCGTAGGCAATGCCCTGCTGCTTTTGCTCCGATGATCGTTCGGGCGGCCCTCCTTTTCTGCACCGGATCTATTGGGTTACGAACATATTGATTTATGTGCATAACGTTATAAAGAGTATCATGTAGCATCACATGTGCGCGTTACCTTTATATATGGGGGATTACATTTTCATAGATAGGTGGGCACGTCGGTTGGGCGGCCTCCGAGGAGGATTAAATATGAAGCAAGTGTTGGCATATGCCATAGTGTTGTTGTTTTGCGTGTCAAGTATTAGCATGCCTAGCATGGCCAGTTCAAGAGAACCGGACGCAATAGCAGGATGCGAAGCGTGGACGGAAGGAGACCATTGGGAGCAGTCACTCCACGTCAGAGTGGAGATGGCCGATGGAAGTAACCTGGAAACCAGAATTTCCACCCACCCACACCTACCTGACTCTCCACAGGCTGTCGTGGTGGATGGGACCGCCTATTGCATCTTCGTGGACATCTCCACCAGGCGGCATGATACATATATAACCATCAGCGAGGATGGCGAAGAGTGGACTCAACCTGCCCTTGCAGGAGGCGAGGAACCCGTGCTTCTTGATATGGGTAATGGAGTGTCTGTTCTATCGGTCAACCCTATGGATCATGGGCTCCTATCTGCCTCGATGAATGGGAGAGACGTGGTATTCACCACCATAACCAGCTCCTACATG
>DAOVJP010000016.1 GCA_030673205.1 Thermoplasmata archaeon | reverse complement strand
CTCCCAGGCGGTTGCCGCATACTATGGTGGCATTGGTGCACACGCTGACGCCATCCTCCACTATGGTCTCGCCCACCTCAAAATCGCTTCCCCTGGCACGGGGATATAGGTCGTTGGTGAACACACAATGAGGGCCGAGGAACACTCCGCTCCCTATCTTCACCCCATGGTACAGGCTGACCCTGTTCTGGATCTTGCAATCGTCACCTATCACTACATCGAAATCTATGTAGACGCATTTGCCGATGTTGCAGTCCTTGCCTATGACAGCGTTCTCCCGAACCTGGGCCTGGTGCCAGATACTGGTCCCATCACCTATCTTCGCCTTTTCAGAGACCTCTGCCGTGGAGTGGATGGATATTGACATGATTTGGGGGTAGAGAAGGGGAGATATAAATATTACGCATAGGATGCCCTCAACATGGCCAATGTGCTGATGCTACTGTCCAACCCCTATAGGCCCGACCCACGTGTCAGAAGAGAGGCGTTGGCACTGGCCCACAATGGATATGACGTTACCGTGGCCGCGTGGGACAGGAAAGGAGGAGGAAAGAGGGAGGAGAAGATCGAAGGGGTGCACATAGCGCGTTTCGGCCCCCACAACGATCCGAAAGGAGCGGCGGCCATGTTTCTCGCATTGGGCAGGTTCTGGAAAGAGGTGAAGGAATGGTCCGTCAAAGAAGAGTGGGACATCATCCACGCGCATGACCTTGACACCCTACCCCTGGGCCTTGAGCTGGGCAAGAAACTCGGCATACCCGTTATCTACGACGCCCACGAGATGTATGCCGAGATGGTCAAGGAGGATGTGCCTGATCTCATCTATCGCATGTTGAAGAGAGCGGAGAAGAAAAGGGCGAGAAAGGCCAGCATGGTCATCACCGTGAACGACGCCATAGCCGACGTGATCAAAGGATGGGGCGTGTCCAAGGTCGGGGTGGTGATGAACTGTCCCATGCCCGTGGAGAGCGGAAAGGAGGGCGAGGATGCAAAAACGGACAATGGACCTTCAGTGCTGCAAAGTGCGGAGGTCTCCGCCCTCTAGGTGGGGGTCCTGGAGCCATTCAGGAAGTTGGAGGGTTGGGGCGAGGGCATTACGATGGGAAAGGCCCCTGGTGTAGAGCTTTTCGTAGGCGGGTTCGGCTCGCTGGAGGAGCGCCTGGAGAAGATATGCGGAGAGAATGTGACCCTCCTCGGCCCGGTGCCTCCCAGGGACGTGAGCGCGCTGAGCCATCAAGCAGACGTGCTCATAGCCCTATACGACCCCAGTTACCTGAACAATCGCCTCGGTGCTCCCAACAAGCTCTTCGAGGCCATGCTATACGGCAAACCCCTCCTAGTGGCCAAGGGCTCCTGGGCAGGCGAGGTAGTAGAGAAAGAGGAGATAGGGCTGGCCGTGGAGTTCGAAGGCGGCGGGGTTTTCCAGGCGCTCACCCGTCTGCGGAAGGATGAGGAACTCTGTGCTCGCATGTCCGCCAGGGGGCTGGAAGCGGCCCGGGACAGATACAACTGGCCTATGATGGAGAAACGTTTGCTGGATATTTACCGGTCGTTGTTGAAAGAAGGAAAAAAGGGCATGTAGACCCATCCTCCCATCATGGTCTGGTCTTGCCGTGTTTGACCTCGTGGTGGACATATCTGGCCATTTCCTTCGGGTTTATGGTGTCCAGTAAATGATCCATATCCTCCTTTTTCAACTCACGAAGGAGATAGAGGACGGCGGCGAAAACACCTACGCCCACGAAGAAATACGGGGCGAGTATGAACACCCTAGAGGGGGGGATGACCCTCGCCAGTGCCAGGAGAATGATGGATGTGATGAGGGCGGCGAATATGTGGATGAGCAAACGCCAGTTGACCTTCATTCCGGTGAGGCGGTGGGAATAGAAGCGTACGACCAAGAATCCGATGGCCGTGGACAACATGGTGGCCAGCACCGCCCCTTCGGCCTTCAATCCCAACAGAGGGAGACCAAAGAGGGAGGAGGGGATGAAGAGCGCGTTGAGCCCTATGTTCAGCACGGAGACGAGGATCGACACCTTGGCCGTTATCCTCGGCCGGTTCAGACCGTTCAACTGGAAAAGATAGATGTTGTACATTGCGAAGAAGAACCCATAGGCCGCGTGTAAACGGAGGATTGGGGCGGCTGATAGATATCCATCACCTATTATGTGCAAGATCTCCGTCGGAAATACGGCAAAGAACAGAAGGATAGGAAGGATTATCATCGAGAGGTATCTCTCCGCATCCTTGGTGAGCCTCCGCACCTCCCTCATCTTGCCCTCCATGGCCGCCTGGGAAATGGCCGGGAACAGCAGGGCGCCCACGGCGGTGCTGAGACCCATGACCATGAAGATTATCCTCTGGCTCATGAAATAGTCCGCCACTTCCCTGGAATTCCAGAAAAGCTGGATCATGACCTTGTCGGTGTTCAACGCTATGATCAGGAACGAGGAGGAGATCACAAGGGGCAGGGCGAATGAGATGTAGCTTCGCATCGTCGCCCTGCTGGGTCGTTTGATGGGCAGCCTATGCCTCCAGAAGAGCAGAATGGCGGTGATGAGACTAGCCGCCCCTGCCAACAGGTACGTGCCTGCCAGCCAATATATCCCCAACCCCCCTAACGCAACGACCACCAGGGCGCCGAACCGGGTGATGTTGAGGACAAAAGTGGGTATCTCCTGAAGGGCGGTCTGAAGGCGGGCCTGGAATGTGAAGATGAAGATGTGCAACAGCCCCACCATGAAATAATATCCCAATATTATCCTGGCAATATGGGGGGTGTCAGGGTTCTGATATCCGAGGCCGAACACCTCCTCCCAGAAGAAGAACATGACGAATGTGGCCGCCACGAGAAGGACACAGAGGACGAGCTTTGCGATGACGAACGCCCCCATGCACTCCCCCTCGTCCCTGCCCTCGGTCATCCTCTTCACATGGGCGTGGGAGAAACCCAGGTCTGCAATGAACGTGAGCATGCCCACGAGGCCAAGCACGAATCCCACCGTGCCGAAATCCTCTTTGGGAATGTATCTTCCAACGAGGACCAGGGAGACCACACCCAATATCGCCCCAAGTCCCTGGTTGAGCATTATTAGGAATACTTTTCTGGACAGCAAATACGGGTCCTCTTGCCTTCTCCACGTCGGATGTTGATTATAAGGCTTGTGGGTGGAAAAAAGGGGGGGGAAGGCGCCCTGTCTCCTCCTTCTAATTCCTCCTCCCCCCACCTCCCACTACCTCCCCCTCCGCCCCATGACCGCCATCGACCCTCTCCCCACTACCTCTCCGTTCTCGCCCTCTCCGTGATCAGGCGCAGTGGGAGCCCTGTTCCTTTCCTTATCGCGGATGCCAGGTCCCCCGATGCGAAGCTGCCGAACCTCGTAGAATCTTTCTCCGCCATGAATATGATATCCGGGTTGGCTGAACTCACAAAGGATAGTATCACCTCCAGGGGAGAGCCTTCTCTCAGCAGGAAAGAGCAGGAGAGGACCGTTTCCTTTCTACATGCGCCTTTGCAATATTCCAGGCAGTTGCTCAAAGCCTTTCCTGCATTGTCCCTCTCCGACGCCCGTGTCTTATCATCCTCCACGTCGGCGAACCCCTCTATCAGGACCGTTGGCAATACCCTCAACAATATTATCTCGCCCTCTCCCATCATATCCACGGCTGCGGATATCGTCTTCTCGGGTGTGTGGTCGCTCAACATGACCACCAATGTCCTGCCCATAGCTATGCTCCCCCGGATACTATCATGACGTCCTCTGGCTCTATGGGCATGAACACCTCTCTTCCCTCTCCCGCCGTTCCGATCCTCAGCGTTATCTCCACCCTGGCCCCTACATCGTATCTTCCCGTCAGGTCGCCTTGCAATGAGAGGGCTTCCCATGTGTCATATTGGGTGCCGTGGATGCTCACGAGGTCTATGTGGGTGAAACCATCTCTGTACGTCACTTCTTGGATGGCGTCCGTTATTATTATCTCATCCCCCTGGTCATACGCCCTTATATCTCCGTCCAGCGAGTCCATGAGGTTGGCATCCAGGAATTCCTTCATGGAAGTGGAGGGCGAGAAAGCCATATACAGCGAGGCAAAAAGAAGCGTGAATGTGAACAGCAGGGCCAATACAGAGCCATAGGTTATGGCATCCCTTCCCCCCATGCTCATACGTCCGTCGATCCTCACCGGCACGATTTAAATAACTTGGATATATAACACTTTCCACTCTCCGAACCCAAAAGGTGCTATCCAATGAACCCGACGTTGATATTGTTGCTCATAGGGATCGTCCCGGCCACGACCGTATGGCTCTACGCATTGAAACCCTACGATGAGAGATATAGTGAGCCAAAGGCCTGGTCTTCGTTCGTAATAGGCATGGTCGGAGGCTCCGTGCTCGGTGTTTTCCAATATCTCTTCATACTGAATGGCTACATTCTCGATCCTCTCTCCTACATCATCGTCTTCTCATTCCTCTTCTCATTTGCCGGGATCATGTACCTGGTGGTGCTGTTGAACCGGCCAGGATTGCAGCAGAAACACGACGCGATGTTCTCCGGCATGAGCCTAGGCGTATCCACCGGAGCCATGTTGGCAGCATTCATCAATCTCTTTCTGCTTCAGGGCAAAGTGGTGGAGGCGGGAGACTATCTTCTCGCGTTCGCCATGTGCATCTCCTATGCTCTTGTCTTTGGCGCCGCAGGAATATTCGCCGGTCTTTTCGCCTATCATCAGGACCGGGATCACATATTGCGCGGTTTTCTGATGCTCTTCATATACTCTCTAGTGATGGGGCCGTTCTGGTGGGGATGGGGTGATTATGCTGGCATGGCCCTTGTCCTGGCCGCCAGCGTCGTGGTTGCTGTGTTCTTGTTCCTCTCTGCATATCGCACCCTCGGAGAGAACCTGCCACTGGAAGTGGAGCGGGAGATGAGAAGAGAGGCACGGAAAAGGAAGAGAAGCCGTTGAACTCAGCTTTGAACAGGGGAAATTTTAATACACTAATCGCATTACGGCATCTCCATGTCCGCTAGAAGAGCCGCCGTGCCACCCGCGGCACCTCCACCCATGACACAGGCGGCCCAGACACCTGTCGTTCCCCAGACTCAGCAGCAATATTATCAACAATACTACCAACAATATTATCAACAACAACAGCAATACCAACAGCAACAACAACGCCCCCCCACCAAGAAGAAAGCCCCAGCGACGGCACCTCCACCCAAGCGGAAGAAGGGTACGTCGCGTCGGGGACAGAAGAAGAGGGGGAAATTGGGCAAGATAATAGGGGTGGTGTTGCTCGTCGTCCTGTTAATAATGGTCGTAACCTATTGGCCGCTCATAGAGGGATTGTTCAAGGGAGGAACCCAGTACCGGGAATACCCACAAGAGCTGGAATATACCATCGCACGGACCATCACATCGAAATCTGCTAGCGGATACGGCTTCACCATACAAATGCCTGTTCCGGATGACATATATACCCTGGACGACGGAGGCGGCGTATCCACATACATACAAAGGATACATTCCTCCGAACACGAGGAGAGTCCTGGAGTAGCCTTTGCCGCGAAAGAGGAACAGGACATATGGCCCACGAGCGCCAGCAACAAGACCTAGTGGGAATGGAACCTTCCCAACGGATACACCGGCACCTCTGTGGTGAGCAAAGAGCACCACGTGACCTCACGCACCGTGTACTGGCATCTGAGCCCTGAGCAGACCGGCACCGTCACCGATATACTCGTCACGAACGACCCCAAGGTCACAGCGCTAAGGGACAAATATATGGACGAGGAATGGATGATAAAACCCGAGGATCCGAGCATAAAAGCGACGGCGGACGAGATGATGGAAGGGACCGGAGGGAATGTGTACGCCATAATGAAGAACACCTACAACTTCCTCGATACCAAATTCACATATAGGACAGGGGTCCAGATCCTTCCGAAAGATGCGCCTGACACCCTGGCGGACAAATGGGGGGATTGCGACGACCAATCCATACTCATGGCCTCCATATTCCGGGCCTGCGGCATCCCTGCATGGCTGGAGATAGGAGGGTTGTATGATCGGGGCGCAGCCACCCCCGCATGGGGAGGCCATGCCTGGCTGAAGGTGTGGGTGCCAATGTTGGATGGAAATGGCAAGTTCGATCCCGCCATCAGCGGGACCGTGGACATAGATGTCGTCAACGACCAGTTCATGTTCAGGGACTGCTACAGATACGCTGAATGGGAGAGCGATGGGGACGGAGACCATCTACTGGAGTACTACCAGTTCATCTCATATTTCGGCGCTCCCGAGGTGTCCATAGACTGGGAGAGCAACATAATCAGGGAAGAAGGGAGCGTACGTTACATAACCAGCGGGGGAGAGGTTGCGGCCACACCCGGTTTTGGGGTAGTGGAGGCAATGGCCGCCATAGCCACCCTTGCGGTCATGGGGACCGTAGCGAGAAGGAGAAGAAAGAGCTAGATGCCTATTCTCCCAGCCAACGCAATTTTCCAGGAACGGGTTCCATAAGCATACCGTCGTCCATCATCTGTTCCAGCTTACTCTCGGGCTTGGTTATCCTTTCCTTTTCGGCCATTGCCAAGAATTCTTCGACAGTGAATTCTTTCTCCCCTCCATCGGACAAAAGGTGAGCCAGTTCCGGGGCGGTCATCTTCTTGGTCCTTCCTCTTCCAGATGGTCTTCCCCAGCCCTCACTCTCCGCCACCTCTTTTGACGTATCCAAACCCAATTTCTTACGCCGGGCAACCGCTATCATACAACGCATCTCCTCTTCCTTCTCGGCGGTTGCTAGATGGACAAGTGTGGAGGTCTTGGTCCGTTTCCCACATCGGGGGCATGTCATGGTCTTCGCGGTTGCGTTCACGCCGCGTATCCAATGGCATTTGGGACATCCGACTACGATAAATCTCTTCACGCCGCCCAAACCCTTTTAATCATTATAACCCTTGCCTCTTCACATGGAACCTGGAGACGGTGTTGTGCTCATCTCTGACATACTAGGGGGAGAGCATGTAGAAAAGGACGTGACCGTCCGAGGCTGGATATATCGCATCCGTAGCAGCGGCTCCATAGTCTTCGCCGTGGTGCGGGATGGGACGGGAAACATCCAGGCCACCATCAAAAAGAACGTTGTGGGGGACGAGGAGTTCGAAAAGGCCTCGCAGACCCTCGTGGAATCCTCCGTGAAGATAACCGGGACGGTGGCGGAGGACGAGAGGGCGCCCGGCGGATACGAACTGAAAGCCAGTAACTTCAGCCTGATCCACATGGCCGAGCCCTTCCCCATAACCAAGGACCAGAGCGAGGAGTTCCTTTTGGACAAACGTCATCTCTGGGTCAGGTCACAGAAGTTGACCAGCGTGATGCGGGTCAAAGCCACATTGCTGTCCGCCGCCAGGGAATGGTTCGAGAAAGAGGGCTGGGTAGAGGTCACACCACCCATACTCTCCGCCAGTGCTGGGGAGGGAGGATCGACTGTTTTCGGTCTCAAATATTTTGGCAAGACCGCGTTCCTAGCCCAGACCGCACAACTCCATCTAGAGGCTCTTATTTTCTCCCTAGACAAGGTCTACAGCCTCACCCCCTCTTTCCGTGCGGAAAAGAGCCGAACCCCACGCCATCTCACAGAATTCTGGCACCTGGAGGGAGAGGCGGCGTGGGTAGACAACGAGGGAAATATGGATGTGCACGAACAGCTCATAAGCCACATGTGCCAGGTCGTTGCCGAGAAGAACAAGGCACAGCTCAGAGAGCTGGGACGGGACCCCACTATCCTTGAGGCAATAACGCCTCCCTTCGATAGGATAACATATTCCGATGCTGTGGATATGTTGCATGACAAGGGGATGGATTTCACATGGGGAGACGATTTTGGCACCGTGGAAGAGCGGCTTCTTACGGAGGATCTGGTCTCGCCCATGTTCGTCAAGAACTATCCCAAAAGCGCAAAAGCCGCCTTCTACATGAAGGAGAATCCCGACGACACCACCACTGTTCTATGCAGTGACCTGCTGGCACCGGAGGGATATGGGGAGATCATAGGGGCCAGCGAACGTGAGGTCGAGAACCACACCCTCATCGACCGCCTCTTGGAGCAAGGAGCCGACCCAGATAACTACGAATGGTATCTGGACCTGAGAAAATATGGCTCCGTTCCCCACTCTGGCTTCGGCATAGGCATAGAGAGGGTGGTGAGATGGATATGCAGACTCGACCACATCCGGGACGCTGTTCCTTTCCCCCGCACCCCCAGCAGGTTCTACCCCTAGACCGCGATGGCTTCTCCGCACCTTTGTGCGGAGGAAAGTGGAGTATTTATGCTCCATGACTTCTCCACACTTCTGAGCAGAGGAAAGTGGAACGCAGAGCGTTCCATAGTTTTGGCCCATTATCTTGTCCATTATCCTCCTCTAGCCAAAAAAGGACGTGCCGCCTGTACTCAAACCACGAGAAAAGATAAGTAATAGCGAGGAGTATTGTAACCTATGAAGAGATCTTCAGGAAGGAAGGGAATAGACAAGAATATTCTGGAGATAGTGCTCAAACTGGAGAGAAAGATCATCACTCCGGAGTCCACGGCCCTCCTGCTCTTTTCGGCCTTCATATTCGGTATCGCTGCTACCGGCCTCGTCTTCATCCAAGCCGACCCGGAGATGAGCCACGCGGAAGTGGCAGAGGGGAATGTGGCTGGACGGATCGTCGACTCGGATGGAAAATATATTGAAGGAGCGGTGGTGAAGCTCAAGGAGCTGGACAGGGAGGTGGAGACGAACAAATATGGATACTTCTATTTCCCTTCTGTGAGTCCGGGGAAATATGATCTCATGGCCTCGGCTGCTGGATATACCGTGAAGATATACCACATAGAAGTGGATGGCACTCATCCTCGGATGTATCTGTTCTCTCTTCCCCCGGGGAGCGGGAGCGAATACACGGACATGACCTCTCCCCCTTCACCACCATCATATGGGGCCATGCGCCTCTTCATCGGCTCTGTTTTCTTGTTGGGCTCCATCTGTGCTTTGCTTGCCTCCGTCTCCGCCTTCAAGAGGAAAGGTTTCAAACGCACCCTGACCTTAGCATCTCTGGGCGTTCTTTCCTATGGCTTCATCGTGGGAAGCATATTGGCGGGGATGGCGGCGCTTTTCATAATGACGGAAAAACATTCTTACGGAAAGGAGGAAGAAGAAGAGGAGAAAGAGGAGCTGTTCTGCGGTATCTGCGACCTCTCAATAGACAAAGAGGAGGGCTACGTGGAGTGCCGGTGTGGAACCGCATACCATTTCCAGTGTTCCCTGGGCACCGTGTGCTCCTCCTGCGGCCAGATATTCAACCAGTCCCAGGCGCCCTCTGCTTCTCCTTCGGACCCTCTTCCCCCGGCACCTTAGCCCCTTCCCTCCTCCTCCAGTCCTTTCATCGCTCAGGCACATCTGTCTTCTCCAACCTCTCCTCATCAGGCGACGCCTTTACCTCCCCCTGCGTCTCTGTATTCTCCATAATCCTCCCCACGCACGTCTGCCTTCTCCCCATGCGTCTCTGTCCCTTCCAGCTTCATCTCCTCATGCGTCTCAGCCTCCTCCTCAGACTCGGTCTGATCATCAGACCCATCCACCAGACGATGAAGGAATCTCTTCTTGGAGCCTACGCCCCCTCCCAGCCAACACGAGAATGTGTTTCCCGTGAACACCACTGCCAGTATGAGCACCTCTGGAAGGGTCGAGATGTGAACTCGCCCGGCCAGAGCTAGTCTGTTCCCTATGATGAAGAGCAGTATGATCTCGACCGCGGTCCACGCGACACCTAAGATGAATCCTGCTATGTGACCGTGATCCGTTCTCTTCCCGGCATGGTATCCGGCGTAATAGGGCACTAGTACCAGCAGGAGAAAGGCGTTGAACCCTATGAGGGGAACGAACAAAGCCAGGAACGATAATGGCCCTATGATCAAGGCGCCCACGAACATCGCCTTTATGAAATCCTCCACCTCGAGGCGCTCCTTCTCGCTTCTCACAATGCGGAACTTCAACTTCACCACATCACCCCGTTAGCAGCCTTCATGAACACAGGGATAAGGTCGGCCACACCATCCACCATCAGCTGGACCGCTATGGCCGCCAGGATGAGCCCGAATATCCTGGAGAAGGCCAGCGCGCCGGTCCTGCCTATCCTCTCGAACAATGGGTCCGCATAGATCAGGAGCACATAGGAGAGGAGCATTATCGTAAGTATGGCGGCAGCCATCAGGAGCGTGGACATGACCAGCGGGTCGAAGATGCCTGTTCCAGAGCCAGATAAGGATTCCGCGCCGGATGCGACCAATAGTATCGCCGTCGATATCCCCCCTGGACCTGCAAAGAGCGGTATTCCCAGGGGCACTACGGCCACGGCCTCCACCTCCGGGTCCACTTCCTCTTCCCCAGGGGTGCTCTCGTCCACATCGTCCCCCTGTAGCATCTTCTCGAGCACCTCTTCCTTTTCCAGCCGGGTCTGTTTCGTCCGCGGTTTCTCTCCATGGAGCATGCTGAAAGCTATAGCCAGCAGGAGGAGGCCACCGGCTATCTTGAACGCGGGTATGGTTATCCCGAACAATGCGAATATGGTGTTGCCAAAGGCGGCGGCTGCCAAAAGAGTGAGGGAAGCTACCATTATGGTCTTCTTTATTATCCTCCGGCGCACCTTCTTGGAAAGGCCCTCGGTGAGAGTGACATAGAAAGGTATGTTCCCCACAGGATCGACAGTTGCGAACAGCGCAAAGAATGCGATGACGATGAATTCCGTGGCCAGCATGCTCATGGCCTCCTGGCCGTTATCACATATCCGGTGTGGCCAATAGAAGAATAAGAGGGTCTAGCGCCTCCTGGCCCGATCTCCAGCTCCCGCTCCATGGTCTCCGTGCACAACACCTGGAACATTCCTTTTTCCCTCGCGGCCCTCACCGTCCTCTCGACCTGGTTCACCGTTGGCACATAGGCGGCCAGAACACCCCCTGGACGCAGGGCGAGCATGGCATTGTCCAATACGCCCCAAGGCTCTGGAAGGTCCAACACGACAGCCGATGCCTCCCTCTCCTCTATGCTCTTGGATACATCCCCCATCTTGATAACGGAAATATGGGAGTAGCCGGCAGCCGCAATGTTGTCCCTGGCTATGGCTGCGAAATCCTCCCTTATCTCATAGGTCACAAGCTGACCGGAGGGAGCGATTGCATGACACAGTGCTATGGACAGCGCGCCGGAGCCAGCCCCCGCCTCGACCACGAGGTCCCCTCCTCCTATTCCCGTCCTGGCCACGATGACCGCCGCATCCTTCAATGTGACGATCTGCGCCTTTCTCCGGACCGCACACAGACGGTCGGCCAGACTAGGATGGAGCAGCGTGTATGTACGCTCGTTGATCTCCACCTCCTCCCCCCATACCATATCCAACAATCTGGAGGTGTCCACTATGCCAAAGGGCTTGGCCTTGACCACCTCTCCAGAGATGAGGAGGGAGAACACCTCCTTGCCATCGGTGAGCGCAGCCATCTCGCCCTTCTTCACCATGTATGTTGGAACAACACCTACGCTATAAAATCTTACCGGGAGCCTTGGGACAAGCTCTCTCCTCCGGAGGGGGAGTGGTGTGCGCATAACATGGAACCCCCTCTCGCCGCTTTCTGACCCCGCAAATCTTATAAGTGTATATCCCAGTGTACACCCTTAGACACGGAGTTGTGAGCCAGGTGGACAAGGATCCCATCAAATACCAAGAAGATGCCTATATACTGATAT
>DAOVJP010000300.1 GCA_030673205.1 Thermoplasmata archaeon | reverse complement strand
TCCAGGGAAGGTAGGAGGTCCAGCGTCCTCTGCAGATCCTCCCAGTTGCCATCCCTCATGGGCAGGCAGAGCTTGTTGTATATCTCTTCGTTGGGGGCGGCCACGGTGACGTAGAGCTGTGTGGGAAGGGGGTCGAGTTCCTCCAGGGCCTTCGGGTTCGTTCCATTGGTGACCAGGAATGTGGTCATCCCTCTGCGTCTGGCCTCTGCTATGAACTCGCCCAGATAAGGGTACAGGGTGGGCTCTCCGGAGAGTGATATGGCGACCTGATTCGGGTCCTGGGCCTCCTTCCACAGTTCCATGTCCACCTTCGGGTTGCCTTTGAATCCTGTCAAGAGGCGGCGTTGAGCCTCTATGGCTCCGTCCAATATCTCCACCGGATCCTCCGGCTCTTCAATGGAGAGGTGGGTAAAGCCTTGAAAACGCCAGCAGAAGAGGCAGGCCTGGGTGCAGGCGTTCAATGCAGGGGTCATCTGCAGGCAGCGGTGGCTCTTGATGCCGTAGAACCGTTCTTTGTAGCATGCCTCTCTGGTGAGCAGCTTCTTCTTGAGCCAATGGCATATTTTGACGCCGCTGTGCTCTCCAACTATGCCGTAGTGTTGGCGTTCAAGCATCTGTCTCAACCGGGGGTCCATGGCCATTGCAGGGCTGCGGCGTATTTTAGGCTTGTGGCATGGGTTTTGCAATGGAAATAGAGCTTAGGCGTTTGGGCGGCGGCACGACCAATAGAGGCCGCTATTAAGCCGCTTTAATAGAAACTATTAAATAGGTATATGTATATGTACTTGTGCTTACCCTACACGGGAGGGGTAAGCGCTATTTACCATAGGAAGTCAACAAGATGGCGAAGCCCTCGACGGATGAATACCAAAAGTGCACTCTGCGATTAGAGCCAGAAACATTTATAGAGGCACAAAAGTTCGTCGAGGGAACATATGATTTTAGGAGTTTCAGCGAGTTTGCCAGGGCTGCCATCAAACATTACTTGTTAGTGTCGAAGGAACAGACAACGGGCGGCGCCAAACAAAGCCTTCCGCGCGGCTCTACCGTTACCATCAGGATGGCCTTGCCTCTTGCCGTGCACAGAAAGGTGGTCTGGCTGGCAGAGAACAAGGAATACGTGACCCCTATAGACCTCATGTTCAGATATATCAACGACCAAGTGAAAGACCTCGATCACCAAGAAATGGAGAATCGTTTGAAGAGCGATAGGCGCCTCGCTATCGCCGAAGCACAAAAGAAACAACAGGAGGAAATTTGGCTTGAGCGTTAGAGTCTCTAGAAGGGATGGGATGCACACCCGGGGGTCGTTGACCTCCGATAATGGTCGGAACCTCGGGTTCCACCAACCTTGGAGCACTTGCTCCAACAACACACTTATCCGTCTGGCCTGGGCGGAGAGCCGTAACATAACGGAGGAGAAAATATGAGCCAACACATAGGAATGGATTACAGTGACTACGAATGGAAGATGGGCCGTGAACTGCTCACTAACGTGCTAGAACACGGTATGGCCGCCCCAAACTCAGTGGTGCTATGTCTCGGCGGAGGGACTGTTAGGACCGCGCGTGAGATATATCATGCGGGACTGCCCAACACACAGGTGATAGCCGTCAACTGCGACGAGGAAGCGTTGAAGAACGCAGAGGCGGACAAAAAACTCCTGGTCGGAAGGACCGTCACGTTCGGTAAGGACGCGGGGGGCTTTTCAGAGGTCGGTGAGCACTGCTTCGATATGGCCGAGGAAGAGATACGTGAGGCGATGTACGGCAGCGACGTGGTATATATCGTGGCCACCATGGGAGGCGGCTTCGCCACTGGCTTCGCCCCCAAGACAGCCAGGGCCGCCAAGGAAGATGGGCGCGTTGTAGTATCCCTGATATTCACGCCCTTCTCCTTTGAGGACAGGAACGACACCGTCATACAGGAAGCCATACACGGCATAAGATATTACTCGGACAGCACCGTGGTGACCAGCAATGACGACCTGATGTTCAAGCCGAACATGACCGTAACCCGGGCATTCAACATCATGGACCGCCTGGTAGTTGATACCATAAGGGACACCAGCCAGAGCATGGACAACGATCTACTGCTCTCCGTACTGGAGGAAGAACTGCCACAGATCATGTCCAGGATCGCCGAGCTAACCGCCCCCTCTAAACCGGAACCGGTGAAAGAGGAGACGGAAACAAACACCGAAGAGGTACTGGTTGCAGTATAGGCAAATGCGGCTCGGATCTCCTCCCAACCCTTTTCTACTTCTTACTTTTTCCATTGTCCAGAGTAAGAAGTAGGTTCGAGGAATTGCTTCTACTGCACAGTGTTCCTCGTATTCTCGAAGCGGATGCTTCGATGTTTGAGGAACTTTTGTTCCTCATATTCTTGGAGCGAGCGCTCCAAGGTTGGCAGAGGCTTGGCCTCTGACTATTCTCGAAGCGGATGCTTCGAGGTTTGGGGCGAGCAGTTCGCCCCATATTATTGTTCTCACTTTTTCTATTGCGTAGAGAGAAGATGAGGTTCATCGAGGAACCAAAGAGTTCCTCTTGCTTTGGAGCATGTGCTCTTAG
>DAOVJP010000073.1 GCA_030673205.1 Thermoplasmata archaeon | reverse complement strand
GGATTAGATACGAACGGAAGAAAGAACCGTGGCGGAACGATGATGGAAGAAGACGTTGAATTCTACGTGAAAGACATATGCCAGAGAAACGGATATGAATACATTCGAGAGGCAACAGCACCCAAAGTAAAAGAAGAGTGGGGTCTAACGATGACCGTGGATAAGTCTTCTCGAAGAATAGACTTTGTAATCAATAATGGAAAAGGTCTCTACTTAATCGAGACAAACTTCTATACTGGTGGCGGCTCAAAACTCAAATCAACTGCTGGAGAGTATAAAGCCATGTTCGACTATTGGAAAAATGACGGGCATGGATTCATATGGATAACAGATGGAAAGGGATGGCATACCACTAAGAGACCTCTTGAAGAGACGTTCAACCATATCGACTACATGCTCAATCTGGATATGGTATCAAAAGGAATTTTCGAGAAGATTCTAGCCTCTAACTTGTAAAACTCATTTCTTGTATGCCCGATATCTCGTGGGGACCAACTCAAAATTATCACTAACTTTTCCTCTTATCGCATAGTAATTGGCGGTTTCTTTACCAACACCAAAGTTGTAAACGCGATATAAGTAGTAATTCTCACCTTTTTCCTCTGAGAACTCTATTTCATTACTACTAATCTCAAAAGGAGTGTTTTTGTTACCCACAGTAGTCTTGACTTCAATGAACTTCTCCTCTCCTTTAGAGGTAAAGGACAATATGTCATATCCCAAGCCATCGCCTTGTTCAACCGAAACATGCTCGACTTTTTGAGCCAACTCAGGTTTCCCGTGCTTAATCAGAGTCTCCTTCTCCAATCGGAGAACCATCTTTTCTCCAGCCAAACCCAAATTATGACTTTTTACATCTCTAGCGATGTGATCGACCTTCACAGCCCGCCTCTTCTTCACTGGAGGCTTAGTCTGTGCACCAGGACTTTCTTCCTTAACAAGAACCCATCTATCAATAGATATCTCATCTCTATATCCGCCACCTATCGCCTTGCCAATCGCATAAGCACAGATTGCACACCTGTGCCTTGCATTCTTACCCTGATAATCGTGAAGGCTCTGAATCATAGAAAGAGGGACAGAATTTCCGTGTTCGCAGGATTCTAATTTCGCGTTCTCACGTTCTCCAGCTACGCTGTCAATAATACCTTGCTGATAAGCGCAAACCGCACATTTATGCCTCCCCGCGCTCCCCTGATAAGTTGGTAATGCTTGAAGCGTCTTGATGGGGGCGGAATAACCCTCACTGCAAATATCCATTGAAGACATGATATCAAGGCAACAACTAAGAGCACTATTAAAAGTATTTGTAAAAGGCATATGCCCCTTCGCTCCTTCGGACTTGGCTCCCAGCTCAAGCCCTCAGTCACTGTCTAAAATATCGCGATAGGTGGGCATATGCCATATGAAAAAAAGAAAAATAGGGAAGGGGGTTGAGGACTACTGAGATGCTGTCCAGACACCCTCGGTGCATTTTTTGCTTGATTTCACGTCGAGCCAGTGCGAAATTTATGAGTCCGGGCGGGCCCACTCACTTTGTTCGTGGCCCCACCCTGGGAGGAATTTCCATGAAATTCCTCCATTCCTTCGAGCAAATGCTCGAAGAAATCCGGGCGGGCCCATGGTGAAACGAATGGTTTCGCCTTCGTCGGAACCTACTAGTTCCGACTCGCATGAACCAAAGTCCGTGCCTGGGAGGAAGTTCATCTTCCTCCAACACTCATTTTGTTCGTGGCTCCACTCTCGTCGCGAGCATTTGTCTCGTCACAGAAAAATACTTGCCCGCTATGGGCATACAAGCTAGCATGCCCTACGATTTTCGCTTCTACGCCGTTCGCACCAATCCCAAACGGGAGAAACGTGTGGCAGAGGACATATCCCGGATCGCTAAGAGAATGAAGCTGGATGTGAGCCAGGTGCTTCACCACCCCACCACCAAAGGATATGTCTATGTTGAGTGCAGGAGCCAGCAGGAGTTGGAGCGTATGTTGAAGATGGTCCCGTCCCACAAGGGGATCGTGGGAGAGATACCTCCGGACCAGATAGAGGAACTGTTCGCCGTGGAACCCTCCCTGGACGAGATAAAGGAATATGAGAAGGTGGTCGTCTCCCAGGGGCCGGACAAGGGAACGGTGGGGGTGGTGGAGAGGATCGATGGGAAGGAGGCGGTGATCATGGTGGAGGATCCCATAATGCCCAGGCGGATTATTGTGCCGTTGGGACGGCTGGAGAGAAAGGACTAGGCGTGGCCTCTGCTCTCTCCATCTGCTATGCCCCTGGCGATGAGATGAGCGGTCCTGACACACTCCGGCAAGGCGCCGCGGACCGTGTTGGACCGGATAAGATATGACGCATCCTTATTCTTCATTCCCCAAGCGGATACATGGAGGGGATGGTGTTCTGTCTCCACAACGAACAGCTCATTCTTCTCTATCAAGGCATACCTCTCTTTCCAATCATCAAAATGCTTTTGGAGGGCAGAGTGCATGGCTTTCAAGTCCGGTGGGTCCCGGGTCACGGTCAGTACTGGTATGTCCGTTTCTTTCCACAGCGCTTCCAGGTCAACAACGTTGAACCCGCCTAGAGCCACTCCATCAAGTATTATAGCCTTGGGCTGTTCCGCATAATGGGAGTCGAGTATGCACTCTGCCAGTTTCTGTGTGGAATCGCCACCATCCACTTCGACATGTGTTGACAACACGGCTTCGATGTAGTTGGGCAAGCGCATCAATACACCAACGATCAGGGCTTTCTCGTCCTCGAACGTGAACGGGGAGTCGTCGAAGCCGAGCACCCGTACCTGCTCCTTCATTTTCCCTCCTGAGACATTATAGCAGCGAAAGGCTGCCAGTGATCCTGTCAACTATATTATCCGGTCCAGGGCCTATGCCTACACAGGTGACAGTGCCAGGAGGGACTTCTGTTAGTCCGGCATCGGTGATGAGGGCGGTGGTAAGGCCCTCCACCATGGCGGCCTCTCTGATCTCGTAGAGGCTTTCCAGGCTCTTCGTCTTCAGCACCACCTTCCTCTGCCCCTCCTTGAACCAAGCTTTGAACCACTGGGGAGAACGTTTTTTCGCATCCAGGGCGCAGGTCACCGAGGCATGGGCCACCTGGGCCGCTGACTTCCCTGGGGACAGGCGTAGGTCCGAGCGTGTCACCACGACCAGTTTGTATTCCATGCTCATATCCCTCCTTCCGTGTCTCTATTCTGCTCTGTATCCTCTCCCAAGTGCCCTATTGTATCTTCTATATCTTCCTCTGCCTCTTTCGCCCCCTCTGCTCCTTCTTCCATGGTGGGTGGTCCTTCTTTCACTCCGCTGTCCCCTTCTTCATCCACTACACTATCCCCTTCTTCTTTCACTCCGCTGTCCCCTTCTTCTTTCACTACACTATCCCCTTCTTCCACTCCCTTCTCCGTTTTCTTATCGGACACACGGGCCATCTCTGCATCTAAGCCCTCTTCGTAGGAGGTTCTCAGTTTCATCCGTGCATATCTCTCGAACACGCCGCCCTCCAGCTTGTCTATTTGGGCGTTCACTATTTCGAGGCGCTCATATAGGAGCTTGAGCTTCTCTACATAATGTTTTCTCATCTTCTCTTCCTGTGTGGCCGCTCGTTTCTCGCAGAAATGGATCTCTTTGAGAATGGTCTCCCTCTCTCCGACCAGGTCGTGGAGGGCCATGAGCTTCTTCCTATCCTTCACGAGGCGAGCGACGGCGGGGGATGAGGGTATCCTGCGGAGCTTGGGGTGTATCCATCCGAGGTTGGGGTACGCTCCCCTCCACCATCCTATGGCGAAGAAGATGGATGTTATCAACAGCAGGAAGAGAACCAGATAGGCAGTTGTGAAATACCCCATCCCAGTGGTCGGGTTCTCGCCTATGCTCTGCATGGTAACGCCCAGCATTATGACGATGATGAGACTCAGAGTTATGCCTATGGCTATCTGGTACAGGATATCGTAGTCCGGATGGAAAGCCTTCTTCCGGGGGAACATCGCCCTGGTGAGAGCGAAGCCAGGAAGGAAGAAGGTAAGCAGCAGGCCGAAGAAGGCCTGTATTATGTCCAGTATCATAGCCCTTCTTTTGGACCATACTATTGTCCCTATTATAAATTATCCATGGGCTAGTTG
This sequence comes from Thermoplasmata archaeon, assembly GCA_030673205.1. Lineage (GTDB taxonomy): Archaea > Thermoplasmatota > Thermoplasmata > JAGHBH01 > JAGHBH01 > DAOVJP01. The sequence continues at coordinate 2,640 of DAOVJP010000073.1, read as the reverse complement.
TAAGGCATCTGCCGCTGTCATGTAACTGAACTAGGTATAACGCTGCGATAGCACCGTATACAACGCTACACGGTAAAGCCGTGCATAACGTGCGATAGCACCGTATAACGCCATATGGTAGCACACGCATGAAATCATGGTAATGCCAATGCTACCTGGCAACGCCGTGCTATGGGCTCAGATGGCCACGACAATGCATACATGCTTAGGAAGGCTTTTATCCGAAGATGCCATAGCGGAGCCTGGGATAGGCCTTGACCGTTATCACACTGGAGGAGATGCAGGCGGCAGCCGTTGTAGCACTGGGAGAACGTTTAGGGGAGGAGAAGGCCAGGGCGTTAGCCCGAAAGGCCATGAGCTTCTTCGGATTCGATGACTCCGTGGTGGACAACTCCCTTTCGCCGAAGGACAGGGATGTGTTCTACATCCTAGAAGAGGTTGGCCTGGTGACCACGTTAGAGGACGAGACATATATCGAACGGGGGAAGAGATGGCGCATACACTATTGGGTGCTCGACAAGGAGAAGATAAAGCGCCTAGCCACGGGGGGGCCGAAGGAGGAAGAGGATGCGCCGTCGGTCTATGAGGACTGGGGCGAGGATTGGATGAGTAAACACGAGGGAAAGGATATATAAAGACCAGGGCTTTCCACCAGCCCATGTCTGGATACCTCCTATTCCTGATCGTCCTTGTAGCATACATTCTACTGATCGCTCTGGTATGGCATTTCAAGAAGGATGCGTTGAAAAAGAGAGGCATCACTCTCTGGGGCCCATTCATAATGGTCAGGACCCAGAGGGGTAAGCGATTCTTGGAACGGTTAGCTAGACGAAAGAGGTTCTGGGAGACATTTGGCAATTTCAGCATAGGCCTCGTGGTCTTCTTCATGATAGCCATGTTCCTCCTGCTCCTGTGGGAAGCCACGATAATAGGCCAGATACCCAAGGAGAGCGCCCCCACACCCCAGATGTTGGTGGGCGTTCCAGGTATAAACCCGTTGATCCCGATATGGTATGGGATATGGGGGCTTGTGGTCGGCATATTGGTGCATGAGAGCTGCCATGGGATACTCACATTCGTCGGAAAGATGAAGGTCAAGTCCATGGGTGTGCTCTTTTTCATTATCCCCATGGGCGCCTTCGTCGAGCCGGATGAAGAACAGCTCAAAGAGACAGATAGGAAGAAGAGGATGAGGGTCTACGCCGTTGGACCAGGCATAAACATCATATTCGCCATGGCCTGCGGGGCCATTTTCTCCTTAGCATTCATGGGTGCCATAGTGCCCGCATCCGAAGGGGCACCGGTGACATATGTGATGGACGGCACTCCTGCAGATGGGATCGGCCTGGAGAAGGGAGATTTCATAGTTTCAATGAACGGTACTGACTTTCAGAGCGGGAGCAGTTTTTTCGAGTTCATGAACACCACTAGCGCGGGAGATGCCATGGAGGTCGAGCTGTTCCACAAGGGCCAAGGGGCCAGGGACGTCACCGTTGTTCTAGGCTATTGGGGGAGCTTTGATAGCACATACAAAGAACAAGCATGGTATGCAGGGGAGAATGCCAGCATCGGTATTACAGTGGAGGAGGACAACGGAGCGCTGGTAGTGGAGCGTGTCATGGACGATTCTCCTGCCGAGAAGGCGGGATTGACAGAGGGGGATGTGCTGGCGTCCATAGCTAACTGCAGCATCACCACAATGGATGGTTACAATCAAACTATGAACGGCCTTGTGCCCGGGCAAGAGGTCCCGTTCGGAACCGTGCGGGACGGAGAGCCCGTGGAGGGGATGGTCACCCCTGGCGCTGGAAAGGGTTATATGGGCATCTATGTCACCAAAACAGATCTGGGAAAATTGGCCGCCTATCTGAACCGGCCTGGAAAAGGCATAGAGAGCTCCCGGGACCTATTTACCCATACAATCGGTTTCATCGGCCTTCCGTTCCAGACCATAGGCCCCGAGGACAAGCTCACTCCCATGGAGGGACTCATCACCGAACTCTACGTGGTGGAAGGACCAATGTCCGCCCTTCCCGAGGGCGCATTCTGGATAACCGCGAACCTCCTGTATTGGGCCTTCTGGATCAGCCTCATGGTGGGCCTCACGAACGCCCTGCCCGCGGTGCCCATGGACGGAGGGTACGTCTTCCACGACCTGGTAACCGGTTTCGCTTCCCGATTCTCCGATGACCATAAAAAAGTGGAGAAGAACGTGGACAGGTTGGCCATAACGATCGCTCTAAGCGTATTGGTTCTCATACTCTGGCAGCTCATAGGCCCCAGGATCTAACGGGTCATTATCTCGAACCCTTTCTTGTCGTATATCAGAGGGAAATAGCCTCTCTTGAGTTTGGTGGAGCGCATCTTCATAACGGACAGGAAGAGGTTCACATTCTCCTTGTTCCTTTCCAGGTCTAGATGGATTATTCCATCGCTGAGGAAGTCCTCGCCATGCTCCGCGAAACGGTCCGTGCCCTGCGGCATCTCATGTATCACAAAGGTGGTGATGTTCATGTCCTTGAGCCACTCGAAGAAATGGAACAGGTCCTCTCTGGGATCGTCGAAACGCGCCAGTGTCTCAAGTACAGGTAGCGAGTCCAGCACCATTATCTCGAAGCCCATGTTCTCCTTCAGGTTCTG
>DAOVJP010000338.1 GCA_030673205.1 Thermoplasmata archaeon | reverse complement strand
GCCCCATAATCCCCCCCACCGTGGCCCTCGGCATAAGCGAATACTCCCCTGTGGACGTGATGGTGGAGAACATGTGCAAGATCGCAGACACCGTGGTGGCCATAGACGCCAACACCATAGCCGAGGAAGCGGGAGCGGAGATAGCCGCCAACATCGTGCTGCTGGGCGCACTGACAGCCACTGGGGTCTTGCCAGTAAGCAAGGAAGATATGGTGGAAGGCATCAAACTAAGGGTGCCCAAGCGGTTCCTAGAGCTTAACCTGAAAGCCTTCGAGTTAGGATTCCAGGCAGGAGAAGAAGGGCTGAAGGGGTAGGGTTCTTCGCCGGGGTTGTTTCTGGTGGAAGGGCAGGTTTACCAAACCCGTTTCCTCTAGCCTTGATGCAAAGCTCAGTTTGAGTTGATGCATTGTTGTAATGCTAGCACACAAAAGCAAAGTTTTCGTGGCTTCTAGAAGCCACGGGCTCCTATGGCTATCGGAACCTTTTGGTTCCGAGATGGTGAGGAAGCAGAGCTTCCTCCAGCTTTTTTCTTTAGAGAAGAAACGAGAAAGCAAGCTTTCTCGGTATGGCGGAAGTAGAGCTTCCGCCTACCTTTTCCGCAGAGCGGAAAAGATGCAAGGGACCGGATTCGATTCGTAGGAACCTCGCTTCGCTCGGCTCCCCCTTTCGAACCCGTTTCCTCCGGTTAATAGAAGCAGTAGGTTAATTGGTGCGAGGAACCGGATTCGAACCGGCGAACCACTAAGGACTAGACCCTGAATCTAGCGCCGTTGACCAGGCTTGGCTATCCTCGCTTGTATGTTCACGTAGGCGAGGGTAGCTGTGAGCGGAACGCGGGGGCGTTCCAGCGTTTGGCTATCCTCGCATGGAGGCTATGGTTTATATTGCGTGTGAAAGCTAAGAGGATAGCTACCAGTGGAATTGTGCAACAATTCCATGCAGTGGCTATCCTTGCTTATCGAGGCCGTAAGGCCGAGATGTCAGCGGAATGTTGGAGGAACATCAGTTCCTCCCACGTGCGGGGAACGTCGTTCCCCGACATTGCATAGCAATTCCAGCGTATGTTGAGGTCGTTAGACCGAAACATAGGCGGAGCGATTGTTCCGCCGTATGTAGCTATGGCTTATATTGCGTGTGGAGGCCGAGAGGATAGCTACCAGTGGAACCTACAAGGTTCCGCATAGTGGCTATCCTCGCGTATGTGGAGTACCTAGAAAGTTGAATGTAGGAAGAACGAGTATGCCTACGCGTTCTCTATCCTGGGAGCTAGCAGGTAGACCACGTGTCCGTTCCCATGGGCAATATCGAATTCCAGTTTCACTGGGAAGTCGCTACCCAGGGTGAGTGTGACGTGCTCGCTCTTCACCTCTTTGACTATGCGGGCGAGGTATTCGATGGGGAACATGGAGCGGACCTTTTCCTTGCAGATGAGGTCTTCCAGTTTCTCTTTTTCCAGGTTGAGGCTGACGGTGTCCGTGTCTCCCTCCGCGACTATGTCGAAGCCATCTGTGCGGGCGATGAATGCCACGTGGTCGCTGACGCCCACTGCGGCCTGTATACCGCGGGCCAGATCGCTGGTCTTGAGTGTCACTTTGGCGGGGAGGTCGAGGCTGGGCACCTTGGGGTCGCTCATGCCTGCAGTGTCCACAAGGGCCATTCTCCGGGTGATGTTGGCGACCCGTACGACGAGTTTGTTCTTCTCCTCATCGTGTTTCATCTGTATCTCGTCTCCAGATTTTGCAAGCCGGAGGACATCCTTGAGCTTGTCCAAGTTCACGCCTAATTCTACGCCTTTGCTCTTGAAGCTGATGAACGCGGCGCTGGAGATGTTCAGATCTATCATCGCCACATGTGCCAGGTCAACGGTTCGAAGCTCTATTCCCTCCTTCGATATGTTGAACTTCGTCTCGGCCACCAGAGTAGCGGTTATGTCGACTATTTCCTTCAAGGTCTCGGTCTTTATGGTTGATTGGAACACTGGGTTTCCCCCTGTTAGTTTGGAGGGCGGAGTATTCTACTATCCTTTTATAAACGTTGTCATGAGAGGAGTAGGCTAGTATTCTCGCCAGGTATGTCCGCATTTGGTGCATCGATATATCCTGGTCTCCGGTTCATCAGCGGCCCTCGTCTGACGAAGTACCCAATATGCCTCTAGGTTCTTGCATTCGGGACATTCCATACGGGTCTTTGGGAGAGTTTCCGCCCCCTCCTCCACAATGAGCATTTC
>DAOVJP010000308.1 GCA_030673205.1 Thermoplasmata archaeon | reverse complement strand
GCGAAAACCAGGCAGAATCTTTGATTCCGACTAGTCGCCGACCGTATGGGAGGCGATCTGGGTAGCACGAAGTGCGAATGAAAGCGAAGGAGGGAACCGTCAGGTTCTCTCGTAGTTTGAGCCCGCCAGGGCGAAAACTTGGGTAGCACTTTGTGCGATTGAAAGCACAGGGTAAACCGGCACCCCCACGAATAGCTGGTCAGAAGAAGCGTCTTCTCACTTCAGTGAAGATATGGCTTCTTTGAGTTCCATGAAACTTGCATCTAGGATGTCTAAGGCCTTCACCAGTGCTACTTTTGCGGTTAATGAGCCGTCAGTCTCGAACTTGAATAGGAACTTGGTCTCATCCCCTGCTATCTTGATGGCGTCGGGTATGATCCCATCTGCGTGGTTCTTGATGATCATGCAGGCCTCTGGATCGGTTTCGACGGCCACTAGTTTGCCGCCCTTCTTCTTCAGAAGCCCTCCCGGTATCGCGTTGACCAGGTCATCCGCGTATTTGTGGGCTTCGTCGGTGATCACCAGCGTGGGATAATACTTGTATCCTACGGATTGACATACCTGCCATTTGGCATGCTGTCTTCCTGTCCCCAGTTCTGCTGTGGCATATATGAGCAGTGCCTGTCCGTCGTTGAGCTTCACTATTGGGATCAGGTCGTCCTTCACCGCTAGGCTCTTGTCTCCCAGCGGGTCCAGGTCACCGCTGTATACGGTGCAGGGGCCTTTCTTGTTGATACTGTACATTATAGTACATGTCGGGCATCCCTCTCCGCCACATTTGCACTGGTCCCTGAATGTATATAGCTCCAGGTCGGTTGGGATCGGGATGAGCCCCATTCTGTGGGCGATGATCTCATCGAACAATGGAGAACCGGACTCGAACTCGTTCCCTTCTTCGTCTATGATGGAGCCCATATGGAATTCCACGTTCTCTATGGCCATCTTGGGGATCTCGGATAGGAGGGCTCGCCTAAGCGCGTTCATTATGGGAGGTGAGGTGCCCGATATGACCAGTCTAGCGCTCTGGTCGGTGAGTTCTAGTATCTGGATTTCCATGACCTATACTCTCCTTCCCCTTCTTCCGCCCTTGGGCTTGGTGCCGTCGTGTGGGATAGGTGTGACATCCTCTATTCTGCCCAGTCTCATCCCTGCTCGGGTGAGTGCACGGAGGGCTGCCTGAGCGCCGGGGCCGGGGGATTTGGATTTATTGCCACCTGGCGCCCGTATCCGAATGTGGAGAGTGTCGAACCCCTTCTCCTTGGCGGCTTCTGCCACCTTCTCCGCCGCTCTCATCGCAGCGTAGGGGGAACTCTCATCCTTCGCGCTCTTGACCACCATTCCTCCTGTGGCCTTTGTTATGGTCTCCGCCCCGGTAACATCGGTGACGGTTATGAGAATGTTGTTATAGGACGCATATATGTGTGCAACTCCGATCTTTCCCATTACTTCTCACCTCCTTTGTCATCTTTGGTAGGCTTTTTCTCGCTCCCCTCCTTCTTTTCTGCGGGAGGAGCATCTGCTTTGGCCTTAGAGGGCTTGTCCTCTTTAGCTGGAGTCTCCTTCTTCTCAGCCTTAGCTGGAGCCTCCTTCTTCTCAGCCTTAGCTGGAGCCTCATCCTTCTCAGCCTTAGCTGGAGCCTCATCCTTCCCGGCCTTAGCCGGGGCCTCATCCTTCCCGGCCTTAGCCGGGGCCTCCTTCTTCTCAGCCTTAGCCGGGGCCTCTTCCTTCCCGGCCTTAGCTGGAGCCTCCTTCTTCTCAGCCTTAGCCGGGGCCTCATCCACTTTCGGGGCTTCCTTGACATCTGGCCCCTCTGCCCCACTTTCTACATCGATCGGTGTGACGGGGTGTTCTTGGATCCTCGCAGGATGCAACTCGTTCGATATGGGAGAGTACTGGTTGAAAAGAACATCCGCTTCCTCTTTCTTGGTAAGGGCCTGTCCCGGCGTGGTTACGACCCTGTCACTTATGGAGATGTGGCCGTGTATCACGAACTGACGGGCCTGCTTCTGGGTGCCTGCAAGCCCCTTGTGATATACTACTGACTGGAGGCGCCTGTTCAAGATGTCTTCCACCTCCATGGATAGAATGTCGTTCACTGTGCTCTCATTGGTCAACAACCCTAGGCGGATAAGCTTCTTCTTCAACAGGTCCACCTCGATCTGGGCCTGCATATCGGCCACCCTTGTGCGGGCCATCAGCTTTTTTACCTGGGTTCTATATTTACGAATGATGGATTGGGCCTTCCACAGCTCCTTCTTGTTCTTCTTGCGAACGGCGAGATCGATGAAAGCGGTTTGGCTGTGTTTGGAGAGCAAAGCTGCCTCCAGAGCTTCGGAAGAATAGGAGAGTACAGGTTTCCCATGGCGCAGGATTTCGACGTTCTCACCGTTGACCTTCAGTGAGAAGCCGAGCGTGTTCTCGGCGGAGCTGAATGAGGTGTACAGGGCAAGTCGATCACGCTGCGGGTCCGGATATCCGTGTCGTTGGAGAAACTCGTTCTTGTCCGAGCAATCGAGATACTG
>DAOVJP010000363.1 GCA_030673205.1 Thermoplasmata archaeon | reverse complement strand
GTCGGGCTGGGTTGTTCCCCTTTCGGACATCAACCTTACGCCAGATGCCCTCACTCCCCGCTTCTACAATGTACGCACATTCGGAGTTCATTAGGATGCCGAGAGATTTCTCCCCCTAAACACCCATATGGTGCTCTACAACACGTACCATCTCCACGGAGGCTATCCTGCGAGATATTTCGGGAGGAACCAGCTATTGCCTGACTAGATTGGCCTTTCACCCCTATACCCAGGTCATCCGAGTGATTTGCACATCAACAACGGTTCGGTCCTTCACCCAGCTTTCGCCAGGCTTCAACCTGCCCAGGCATAGATCGACGGGCTTCGGGTCTCCCACCAATGACTTCAGGCGAGCACACCTCATCCCTGGCCACTCGAAGTGGTTGCGGATTTGTTGGTTTCCCTGCGGCTTCGCGGTTGCTCCGCTTAACCTCGCCATTGATCAGAACTCCCTGGTCCAATTTTCGAATCGGACGATATAACACTGCCTTGCGGCTTTCATGCCATATCAGTTTGTAACCACCTGGTTTCAGGCTCTTTTCACACCCCGCCAGGGGTGCTTTTCATCTTTCGCTCACGCTACTACTACGCTATCGGTCTCGGGTCGTATTTAGGGTTGGAAGTAAATGCCTCCCACTTTCACGCGCGATATCCAACGCACGCTACTCTGGAACTCTGGAATTTCCCTTCCTCCTTTCCTCTAGGGGGCTGTCACCCTCTATGGCGCCGCGTTCCAGCGGACTTCGAGTATGAAGGGTCGGGAATGCCCAGGTCCAAACACCACATCTCCCATGTGTTTCCACATGGGATTCAGTTTGCCCTATGCCGTTTTCGATCGCCTTTACTCACGGCATCTCTATTGATTTCTTTTCCTCCGGGTACTAAGATGCTTCAATTCCCCGGGTTCCCTATCCCATAAGGGATTGTCAGAGACAGGATGTCCCATTCAGTTATCGACGGATCTAAGGTTCCTTGCGCCTCCCCGTCGCTTATCGCAGCTTGGCACGACCTTCTTCAGCGCCCGAACCAAGCCATTCCCCAGGTGGCGTAGCGATACCATCAGGAGTATCGACCTAGCACACGTCCAGGCTGCGTATGGACTGGTAATCATTGTTCCAACTCGGGACCATATCCCTAATAACGCCGGCCTATACCACTTCTCCGACGAGAACACACACATTCATCGCCGGGTGCACGCCTCTCTTACAACCATACATATGGTCATAGCCCTATTTATACATACTTTTTATCGGGCGGAGGTAATTCCCCCCTAAACAGGATGTGGTATATAATGGTGACGGTGGAAAACGGATCGACCACCCATCACCTCATATTTTCGGCTCTTTTGTCACAGATAGGCCCTCTTCTCACCAGCCCCCGCACGTACACCATGGCCCATGTGAATGCTATGCCCGATCCCATTATGTTCGCCACCACTATCCCCCACCAGATGCCGCTGAGGCCAAACCCAAAGCTGAAAGCGAAGAGATATGCCAGGGAGGGGATGAATACCATCGCCCGTAGGAGGGTGATGGTGAGGGCGTTCAAGCCCTTCCCAACGCCCTGGAACACAGAGGAGGAGAACACGCCGAGAGCCATGGCCGGGTAGAACAACCAGATGGTGCGGAGGAACACTGTCAGATCCTCCGCTATCCTCTCACCTCCCACGGCTTGGGTGAAGACCCCTGCTATCTGAGGAGCTAGGGCGAATGTGGCTAGTGCTATAGCGATCTCCAGCCCCAACCCCAGCTTCAACGCGTGTTTGTACACCACTTCCAATTTGCCATATTCCTTTGCGCCATAGGCGGCTGCGGAGATGGAGACCACTGCGGTGCCTATCCCCAATGTGGGAAGGATGGCGATCGTCACGACCCTCCAGCCCGTGGAGAACACGGCCACGCCATCGGTTCCCCCTGCCCGAACGGCCAGGAAGGTGAGGATCATCATCATGAAGGACATGGAGAGCTGCATCACGGAGGCAGGGATGCCCACTTTCAGTATGTCTTTCAATATCCTCTTGCGGAAGCGGAATTTATGGAAGTGGAACGACACATATGTGTCCTTT
>DAOVJP010000253.1 GCA_030673205.1 Thermoplasmata archaeon | reverse complement strand
TGTTCCACGAATCGTGTAGGGGGCTGGGCGATATGGCCCGCGCCCTCGGAGTCCCGTTCGTCAGCGGGAACGTCAGCTTTTATAACGAGGGAACGGAAGGCCCTATTCCCCCAACACCGGTCATACTCTCCGTGGGCATGGTGGAGGACGTTTCCAGACTCGTGTCCAGCGACCTCAAGAAAGAGGGCAACCTGTTGTATATGGTCGGCCCCTCCTCCCCAGATATGGGAGGGAGTCTGTTCACCAGGACATTGGGGGTGGAAGACACCCACGTCCCGAAGGTGGACCTTGAGAATGTGAAGGGCACGATGGATGCCATGCTGGGAGCGATATCAAAGGGGCTGGTGGCAAGCTGTCATGATCCCGGGGAGGGGGGAATGGCCGTGACCCTGGCCGAGATGTGCATCGGCGGAGGATTGGGGGCTGTGATGGAGGCCAATACCAATATGTTCCCATCCCGTTACCTGTTCAACGAATCCCCCACAAGATGGATCGTGGAGATCAGGCCGGAGGCGAGGGAAGAGTTCAAGAAAGAGATGGGCGACATTCCACTGCAAAGACTGGGGGCCGTGGGGGGAGAAAGATTGCTCATCACCCTCAACGGAAAGAGGATGGTGGACACCTCAGTAGAGGAAATATATGATTCCTGGGAACGGCCTTTGTGGGAGGAGATGGGGTGATATCGTGAGAAAGGAAGAGGTGAAGGTAGCGGTCGTTCGCATAGAGGGAACGAATTGCGAGGAAGAGGCTGCCAGGGCATGGAAGATGCTCGGCGCCACCGTAGAAAAGGTCCATCTCAACCAGTTGACAGGGAAGACAGTGGCCTCGGACAGACGCAGCCTGGAAGATTATCACGCCCTCTTCATTCCAGGTGGTTTCAGCGCTGGCGACTACATCCGCGCAGGGGCCATGTTCGCTGCCAGGCTCAAGATGAAGATGGGTCGGGAGCTAGAACGTTTCGTGGAGGAGGGGAAGCCGGTCATAGGCGTGTGCAACGGCTTCCAGATACTGGTGGAGTTGGGCCTGTTACCAGGGATCGAGCATATAATGAGCAGGGTGCCAGAGGCGGTGCTCATGACCAACGACAGTGCCCGTTTCGAATGCAGACCTACGCTGCTGAAACATGTCAACAAGGGAAAGTGCATCTTCACAAGCCAGATAGCGAATGGGCAGATATTGCAGATACCCAGCGCCCACGCCGAGGGAAAGCTCCAATTCCCCAAAGAAGAAGAGGAGAGGTGGCTGGACCGCCTTTTCGATAACGACCAGATCGTATTCCGTTACGTGGATCAGAACGGCGAGTATGCAGGGTATCCATGGAATCCCAATGGCTCTGCCAGGAACATAGCTGGGATATGCAACGACCAGGGCAACGTCTTCGGAATGATGCCCCATCCGGAGCGGGTGCTGGACTGGCACACACACAACGACTGGACCCGGGAAAACGAGGGACGGGAAAAAGGGGAAGAGCGAGGACGAGAGGATATGTCTGACGGAGATGGACTGGTGGTATTCAAGAGCGCCATGGAATATGTGACCAGAAAGTGGTAGGCCACCTACGGAACCAGCCGCTTCCTGTCCCTGGGGAATAGTACGCACTCCCGCACGTTCTCCTTCTGTGTCACTATCATGACCAGCCGCTCGGTCCCGAGGCCCCAACCCGCGTGGGGGGGCATACCGTAATCGAACGCGTCCAAATAGAATTGGAAGCTCTCTATGTCGAGTCCCTGGGCGGCTATTCGCTCCCGGAGAAGATCGGGTATGTGCACACGTTGGGCTCCGCTGGTCACCTCCTTTTCTCGGTGGTTGAGGTCGAAGGCCCTGCACACTTTTGGTTCATCTTCGTATGGCAGGGCATAGAACGGCTTGCTTTTCGAGGGCCAGCGGGTTATGAAATAGAAGGGAGGCTGCTCTTCGGCTACGATGCGCGTGGCTTCCATGGACAGATCATCTCCCCATTCGATGTCCAACCCTGCTTCCTTGACCTTTTCGACGCATTCCGTGTAGGTGACGCGGGGATAGGGGAGGCTCTGGCTGGGCAATTCCACACCCAAGAGCGCTAGGTCTCTGGAATTCTTCTCCAGCACCTTGCGTATGGCCCCGTCCACCACCAACTCCAGCATGTACATGGCATCCTCTTCGTCCGAGAATGCCATCTCGATATCGATACTTGTGAACTCGTTGAGATGCCGGGATGTGTCATGCTCCTCCGCACGGAAGGCGGGGCCCAGTTCCATGACCCGGTCCAGTCCGGAGGCCATGAGTATCTGTTTGTAGAGCTGTGGGCTCTGATTGAGATAGGCGGGCGCCTCGAAATATTCCATGGGAAAGAGGGCGGTGCCGCCCTCGGTGGCGGTAGCTACGATCTTGGGGGTGTTGATCTCCAAGAATTCATGGGACAAAAGGACTTCTCTCACCGCTTCCAGTATGGTGGAGCGTATGTTGAACACGGCCATGACCTCCGGCTTTCTAATATCCAGATAACGATTGTCCAAACGGGTGTCCAGGTCCGCACCCACCTTGTCCGCCACCCCCAACGGGAGAGGGGTCTTCGCCTCTGCCAGCACCTTCGCGGCTTCGGGCAATACCTCCACGCCGAGGTTCGACTTATCGCTGGCTTTCACCACTCCTATGATCATTATAACGGATTCTCTGGACAGTTCGCTCAGTCGGTTGAACATCTCCTCGTTCCTCTTCTTGAGAAGGGTCAACTGTGCCATGCCGGTCCTATCCCGTAGGATGATGAAACACAGGTTTCCCAGGTTCCGGACCTCGTGTACCCATCCTCCCAAAATGACCTCTTGTCCATCCAGTTCGGGGGTTACCTCGCCTGCCCCACAGGTCCTTCGCCATTCCCCTATAGGTTCCATGTGGGCCCCATTCCTCCCTTGGTATATCATCGTTTCCATCCTCTTCCATCCTCTTCCCTTCGTCTTCCCATCACTTCGCCTCCCACACCACACTTTCTCTTCCCACCAACCTCC
>DAOVJP010000268.1 GCA_030673205.1 Thermoplasmata archaeon | reverse complement strand
GCCTTCGAAACACGTGCCGTAGGTAACATCAAAGAACGAGTCGACCATGAAATTGTCCGTTCCATTAACGGATACGAGGCCAGTACCATTGGTGACATTCACCGTAACATTCTCCAGGGTGAGGTTCGTGCCATTCTCAGTAGAGACACCAACGCCAACATAAACATCGAAGAACGATTCTACCCACCAATCCTCCGATCCATTGGTCGAAGAGGCGGCAGTGCCATTGACGACCCTCGCCATAACATTCCTCAGAATAGTGCCCGTAGTGTTCACCAGAGCGATACCTGTGCCATTCGTGACGTTCACTGTGACATTGTCCATGGTGATGCCTGTAGTGTTGAAGAACTCGAACCCCGTCCCATTCTCCATATCGCCGGACGTGATATCTTCCATGGTCACATTCTTGGAGTTCTCAACTAGGGTGCCCTTGAAATAGCCAGGGGGAACAGGGCCAACGGAGTAATCATATTCCCATGCAGACGAGTAGGTGCTAGAATCCTCAGTATCTTCCCATATCATTATCAGACCTGGATCTTCCACCTCCTCCTCAGGTTCGTAGATATAGAGCTTCGACGGCGCCCACTCCGCCTCGAAACCCCAGATGATAACATTATCAGCCTCGTTCAATATGATCCCCGTTCCATTGGTGACCCCCATTGAAACATTGTCTAGGTCTGCATAGCTCACGTTCTGCAAACTGATACCAATGCTATTAGTGACGTTCACCGTAACATTGTCTATGGTGATATCGGTGGAGTTCGTGAAACAGATGCCGGTGCCGTTGGTCACATTGGCGATGGTAGAGTTCTTTATGGTGATGTTAACGGAGTTGTTGAACACCAACCCAGAATTGTTCACGCAATACTCATATTTCCACGCGCTACCATATGTCTCCACATTCGAACAGTCATCGCCCCATATCATCACCAGGCCTGCATCTTCCGTCTCCTCTTCTGGCTCATAGATATAGAGTTCCGGCGGCTCGTAAGGCCCCACACCACCTACAAAAATATCATCGGAGCCCTCAAACCGGAACCCGTCAGCATCGACGAGATCCCACCAGGTATCATTTAGGGTCAGGTTATCCGAATCGATGAGTTCGAAGGCGGTCCCGTTGACATTGTAGACGGATGTGTTGTCCATATCGATGCCAGAAACATTGTTGAAAGAGAAAACGGTGCAATTGATGGCGCTGGCCTCGATATTGGACGTAGCAATATCGGAGGAGTTAGCCGCCTTCATCATCCCTCCCTCATAATCCGTTGGCTGGTGGCGCTTCAGCTCCACATCGTCTATTGTTATCCCAGTGGAATCCTCTACGCTTATGAGCCAGGGGGTGTTCCCACCCGTGGCGTTGCTAACGTCGATATTGCTGGAGGGGTCGATGAATATGCCCGCGATCGAGTGGTCCGAGCAGTTCACCAGATCTATGCTGACGTTGTTGCAGCTGTCCACGAATATCCCATAGGTGCCGTTGATTATCTTGAAATCGCTGACGCTCACATCGTCCGATGTGATGTGCATTCCGATCCCGCCCTCCGCGTCGATGAGGGTGGTCTGGTCCCAACCATCACCTATGAGCGTGAGGGGCTTGTTGATCACGATGTTCTCGGCAAAGTCCCCGTCCACCACCGTAATGGTGTCGAATGGGTTGGCGGCGTCGATGGCCTCCTGGATGGTGTTGAAGTACTCGCCGGTGTCCACGTTGTGGACAGGGCCAACCGTGGGCATCCACCCATCCTGCGTCGTGAACGGGTAGTTGTCATGGGCTCCGATGCTTATGACATACGGAGCATCCACATATCCATCCACGTTGATATCCGGGGCGATCCACTCCCACCAGAAGTTCCCGCCGATCTCATAGGACAGGTTCCACACATTCGTTGTCCCGGGGTCAGAGGCCTGGTTCGTGTTCGCTATCAGGTTGTTGTGGTAGATGGTGTTGTTCTCACATGAACTGGTCAACATGCGAATACCATAAGTGTTGCTTGAGAGGGTGTTGTTGTATATCTGGTTCTCGTCGGCGTTGCTCATGCGTATGCCCACGTTGTTCCCCGAAGCGGTGTTGCGGAACACCAGGTTGTCGCGGGAAGAGGAGATGGCTATGCCTCCGTCGTCGTTCGAGGACAGCTCATTGTTCGATATGGTCATATTGTCCGAATACCATATGTGGATCCCCTCATCCTCCGATGTTGAGAATATGTTGTTCTTGATAGTGACATAGGATGAGAAGCCGGCCTCCACTCCGATCGGTCCGCCGGAGATGTTCTGGTCTTCCACGAGCACATTGGTACAGTTCGCCAGAAGCACCTGTCCCGCCCCTGTCGGCACCGTCCCTCCATTAACATCCTTCCAATAGTATATGGGCTTCCCATTGGCCGTGTTGGATGTGTCGATGGCGTGGGTATTCCATTCGGCCAGGAGGGGACCACCTATGTACATACCATCGCCGATCATGGTGTTCCCGCTCACGATCAGACCCTCTGCGTTATCGAAGTGTATGCCATAGTTCTGATTGTCCACCGCGGTGTTGTGCATGATGTTGGAATATCCTCCTGTCCAGAAGTGTATTCCGTAGAGGTTGTCGGACACATAGTTGTCCCATATCTCCATACCCGTGCAGTCCCACGTATATATCCCCCATGCACCGTTGGTGAAGACCTCGTTGTCAGATATGTTATTGCCTATGCACACCTCTATCTCAATGCCCATATTGAGATTGTAAGACACGTTATTGTTGTAGATCAGATTATTATCGCTGGAGAATTCGGCATATATGCCATTCTGGCCGTTGTACTGGACGATGTTGTCAACGATGGTGTTGCCGCTGCTGCCGTCTAGGAAGATGCCGTCGGAGACGGTGTCGTGGATGCT
>DAOVJP010000170.1 GCA_030673205.1 Thermoplasmata archaeon | reverse complement strand
GGATATCAGCCTCCAGCACAGCAGTATCAACCACCTGCACCTCAACCACCTCAGCAGCCACAGTATCAGCCTCCGGCACAGCAGTATCAGCCACCGCCGCAGGCTCCCAAGACCCCGCCTGAGGAAGAAGAACAGGTCTTCTGAGGATACAAAACCCAACACTCTTCTATTTTCTTCATTTTTCTATTACATAGAGTGAAAAGTAGGTTTAGGGAGTTGCATCTATCGCGTAGTGATCCCTATATTCTTGTTCTCACTTTTTTCTATTTTTCAGAGAAAAATAGGTTGGCGGAACTTGTTTCTTGAGGCGTAAACCTCAAGGATAGGGGAAACTCGTTTTCCCCAATTTCCGCCTTTCTATGTCTAGAGTGAAAACAAGGTTCGTCGAGGAACTGTGCCTATTGCTCAACACCACGCTGTCCAGGACTACAAAGCCTACGCTAGCCTATGGTTTCTCTATACTTTTCCCACCGAACGCAGAGGACTATCTCTTCAGATATATCTCTATGGAGGAGACGTTGATCGTCCGCCCGCCCTCTTCTTCCACATGCTCGGTGCTGATCTCGATGCGGTCCACCTTCGCGTCCTCAATGAAACGGTTCCTTGTGATCTCGGCCACATCCACGGCCTTGCTGATGGATTTACCTCTGGCCTTCAACGCTACTTCGGAGGAGCCGCTGTTGAACTGGGTTACTGCAGCTAGAACATAGTTCATTGTGGGCTTCCTACCTATGAATATGGTATCCTCTTCTTTTGTCATAGCTTTACCTCCTCGAATGGCGGATAGCTACCTAGTGCAGAAGCCCTATTCCATTGTTATGGCTTCCACTGGACACGCGTCCACACAGGCGCCGCAATCGATGCACGTGTCGGGGTTTACCTTCGCCTTTCCATTGTCCTGCAAAGCGATGGCTTCCACCGGGCAAGCATCTACGCAAGCGCCGCATCCTGTACACGTTTCCTGGTTTATTACTGCAGGCATTGTAACTCCTCGCTGTGGCATAATCAGAACTGTTTATAATCTTTTTGCCAGCCTTTTCCCTCTGGGTGGGTGAGAGAGGCAAACATGTACGCCTCAAAGGCCATGCCTACCTCTCCCCATAGTATATTTGAGAATTACCATGGAACACTATGCCTCCCTCCATCTGCACTCGCTTCCCCTCCCTCGATTGAGGGTCTATGGGCGCCTATGCAGGATATACGCCGCAGGCACTCCTCCATTATATCTGTGGGCAGGAGCATTCGCCAACGGATCGCCGTCCCTCCCTGTTCTCCTTTTGCTGTTCATCATGGGTGTCCTGGTGGGCATGGGATATATGGTTCTGAACGATTATTTCGACATGGAAGTGGACCGTCTCTCCTCTGCAGTTGCGACGGAGAGACCATTGGCCAACGGGGAGATATCCCCTGTGGTGGGCGCAGTCTTCGGCTTCTCCTGTGTGTTGTTGATCGCGGTCCTGGGCTTCCTCTTCTTAGAGGGGCTGGCCGTGGCGGTTCTGATAGTCGCTCTTCTCCTCGGATTGGTATATGATGCGTTCAACAAGACCTATCCCGGCCTGGACCTGCTGGGCTGCCTATCCGTTCCCGCCGCTGTGCTGGTCGGAGCCTTGGCGGTCAGCGGCTCGATAAGCAGTCTGGTCTGGATGGTGGCGGCTTTGTTCGGAATAAGAACGGTCTTCCAGAATGTGGTCGCAGGAGGCATGAAAGACCTGGAAGGAGATAAGGCGCAGGGCGTCAGGACCACGGCCATGTGGCTCACGGGTGACTCGAAAGAGGTCTCGGTGTCCATGCGGCTGCTGGCCTATGGGCTGGAGGGCTCGTTCATAGCGATATGCTTGTTCATTGTCCTGCAGGGGTCGCTGGGAGTTCTAGCCCTTCTCGTGTTCCTTCTTTTCCTTCCTCCCTTCCTTCTCACCCTCCGCAGGATGATCCCGCGCCCCTACAACAGGGAAGATGTCAAAAGATTCGGATATCCACATGAGATGCTGTCGATATTGTTCATACTGGCACTGCTGAGTTTCAGTGGGTGGACCCCTCTGCCCATCCTCCTCTTCTCGGTGCCGGTAGTCTGGTTCCTCGTGGGCAATATGGCGCTTTATGGGCAGTGGAAGCCCAGTGTGTGAGGGGGAAGTGAATAAGATGCTAACATGCAACGCTCTGCGTTGCAGGTGCGTAGGAACTCACTGATGTTCGTTCCTCCTGCCACTTTCTTCCTGGTAACTGTGCAATATAGGCTATATAAAAGAAGAAAGTGGTGCGTAGGAACTCGCTCCGCTCGTTCCTCCTTCCACCATTCTCTTGGGCACTGTGCAATATATGCTATAAATAAGAGAATGGTGGGCTCGGGGAGATTTGAACACCCGATCTTCGCCATGTCAAGGCGACGTCATAACCAGCTAGACCACGAGCCCACGAAGGAGCGTTAGCGACTGAGTGGGTTTGTGGGAGGCGGGGCGCCGGAGGCGTGCCGCCAAACCACGAGCCCTGAGCGAGTTGTGTGTTGGAGCGTTAGCGACTGAGCTTTGCGACTAGGACAAGAAGAGTTTGAGTAAAGGGAGTTGGGCCCGGGGGAGAGTCGCCAGCGGCGGGTCTCTACTACCCCGAGCCCTGGGGGGGTTTGGAGGGGTTGTGAGTGCGATAATCGCCCTAATCGTGTCCCCCTATTTTATAGTATCGCCTCTTCCGGGGTTCGCAGGGCTCGCGGGAAGAGGGAGGAGGGGGGCAAGCCTTATGAACCCTCTTTCCCATCATTCGTGAAGGTGTATATGATGCGTGTTCTGGTAGTGGGCGGAGGTGCCCGGGAACATGCCGTTGTCCGGGCCTTGCATCGGGACGGTGTGGAGCTTTATGTGGTGATGAAGAACAGGAACCCTGGCATCCAGCGTCTTTGCAGGGAGGTTCTGATCCATACGGAGACGGACGTGGATGCCGTTGTCCAGTGGGCCGTGGACCGTGTGGACATGGCGTTCATAGGTCCGGAGGCTCCTCTGGAGAAGGGGCTGGCCGATCTCTTGCTGCAGAGGGGGATAGAGGTAGTGGGTCCGACCAGGGCGGCCGCTAGGATCGAGACCTCCAAGGCATATATGCGGGAGTTGATGGAATCGCACCGCATCCCTGGAAGGATAGCTCATGCCCATTGCACGAACCTGGAAGAGGTAAAGAACTTCTTGGAAGTGCAGGGGGAGCAGGTCGTGGTAAAGCCCATTGGGCTTACCGGAGGCAAGGGGGCGAGGGTGTATGGCGAGCATCTGTTGAGCAGAGATGACATATTGGAGTATTCCCGCGACATATTCGAGAATGGGATGGGGGGAGGGGAGCTGGTCATAGAGGAGAAGTTGGAGGGTGAGGAGTTCACTCTCCAATGCTTCTGCGACGGGAAGAACATCGCTACCATGCCTCTTGTCCAGGACCACAAAAGGGCGTATGAGGGTGATACGGGACCGAACACAGGAGGCATGGGCTCCTATTCTATGCGGGACCATCGCCTGCCATTCATAACGGACCAGGAGCATCAGCGCGCCGTGGAGATAGTGCAGAGGACGGTCACGGCCCTGGCGGAGGAGGGAAACCCGTACAAGGGCATATTGTATGGCCAGTTCATGCTCACCAGGGATGGGCCGAGAGTGATCGAGTTCAACGCGAGGTTCGGCGACCCAGAGGCCATGAATGTGTTGAGCATCATGGATTCCAGGTTCTCGGATGTCTGCAAAGCAATTGTGGAGGGCTCGCTGGACAGCCACAGGCCTTCATTCAGGCGGCTGGCTACGGTGTGCAAGTATGTGGTCCCCCAGGGATATGGGGTGAAGTCCATGGTGGATGTGGAGGTAGGTGTGGACGAGAAGGCTATAGAGCAGGAGGGCGCGATGCTATTCTATGCCTCTGTGAACGAGAGAGAGGGGAGGATATTCACCACCTCCTCTCGAACCCTGGCCGTGGTGGGGATGAGCCAAGAGCTTGGCCCAGCAGAGGAGGCATGCGAAGCCGCCCTCTCCCATGTGAACGGAGAGGTATTCATGAGACACGACATAGGAAAGCAGGCCGCCATCCAGAAGAAGATATCTCATATGAAAGAGGTGAGAAAGAATGGTTAAGCTGGGCGAGATAGCTGGAGACAAGGTTCACGGAGCTAGAGAGATATGTCAGAGAGCCGTGTTGTATCTGGGCGAGCATGTGAGAGAGTTGGAAGAGGATATGCCTCTGAATGTCGCAAGGCAGAAACTGGCGGATGTGGCCCTGCGCCTCGTGGAGGCTCAGCCGACGATAGCATCCATATTCAACCTGGCTAACAACATAATGTTGGCGGTGGAGCCGGCGAAG
>DAOVJP010000357.1 GCA_030673205.1 Thermoplasmata archaeon | reverse complement strand
CGAGACAAACCTCGCGGGCTGGTATCTGAATGGGTGGGGAAGAGATAACAGCACCGCCTCCGGCGGAAGCTGGTCCCTCTCCGATTCTCCAGGGGGAAATTATTCTAATGACACCACCTCCTACGCCATCTTGGGGCCGGTGGACCTGGCCAGGGCGAGCGATACATATCTCGGCTTTTCCTACAAAGCCAACATATCGGACCAGAACGACACCTTTGTCGTATATGCGAGCGACGATAACACCACATGGCAGGAGATATACTCCCGGAATACCTCTGCCCTGATCTGGACCGATAACGCCCTCATTGACGTGGGCTCCGCCATAGACCTGCCCAACTCGACCACAGGGGATATCTACCTGAACTTCTCCTTCACGTCCAATGGGACAGGAGAGGCAGAGGGCGTTCACATAGATAACATCATCATCAACGCCACATACCCCATATGGTGGACCCAGGACGCGGAGTACGGGGAGACATTGACCGATGACGTGAACATAGCTATATTGGGTGATGTGGAACATGCGGCCGACCTTTGGAATTTCAATGGTGATACTGGGGTTTGGACATGTAGCGACGACTCCACTGGCAAATATCTCCCTGGAATGGAGGACGAGTTGCGAATCGTTCCTTTGCTGGACTGGAGATATGTGGAGAACATCTCCCTCTCATTCGAGCACAACGGCCAGATGGCTGCCGGAGACAGCTTGTTCGTGGAAGTGACCACGAACCCCAATTACCTGGACGCAAGCTCCTGGCGCACCATAGGGCGCGTTGATTCCACATCTGCCCAGTGGGACTCCATGACCATCTCCACCGAGCTCCTGCCATATATGGAGGAGCAGTTGTACCTGAGGTTCCGCTTCGTATCGAGTGAAACAAGCCCGGGTGCAACGGGCATCAGCATCGGGAACATACAGATCAAAGGAGTGGTCTACGACGGTTCGTATAGTTTCTCTCACAATCATTATATGGTAAGTACCTCTAGCTTCTACGATCCCCACATATCTGACGGGAGCTATTTCCTGGTTCGAACCCCCTTTGGGGAGATAATGACATATTCAGTTTCCCTCCGGCCTGGTGAAGAGTCGGATGACACTATACAATACTCTTCCTTCAACATCATGGAGAACCCACAGATATTGTTCGTTCTCTACCTGATATTCGTCGGATTGTGCCTGCATTTTCCGAAGAAATACTTTACTGAGTACAAACGCTCCCTCCCATACCGGTATAGGGTGCTGGCAAAGAAGGCCGCTGGACCCGCGGTGATCTCCAAAGCATCGGCATTAGCTTTGACTCTGTTCTATTTCATACCCAGTATCGGGAGCTTCCTGTTCATATCCGGCATCATATTCGTTTTGCTGGGGGTGGTTTGCGTTGTCATGTCGGCGGGATTATCTCTGGCCATATACAACGCCAAGATAAGCGAGGAAGGGGAGTTCGAGATCCCTTCTATCCCCGAATCGGAAAAAACACCTGCTCCCATACCAACCCCTGGGCCGATCATCAACCTCAACGTTCCTGAGGAAAAGAAAACCAAACAGAAGGCGGTGAGGAAAAGGAAGAAGAAAGATGAGAAGGTGTTCCAATGCCAGACATGCGGGGAGATATTCTCCATGCCCAATGACTGGCAAGATGAGGTAAAGTGCCCTGCATGTGGCTCGGCCATCGACGAGAAGGAACCAGAGGAGAAGAGCGAGGAAGGGGCCGATGAGAGGGAGGAGGTGGATGCCTATGTCTCCCAGGTGGAATGCCCTGCATGTGGCTCCAGCATAGATGTGGAGGGGGAGGAACGAATGGAAATAGACTGCCCGACCTGCGGGAAACCCCTGGCAATACTTCCAAAAAGGATAGAGGCAGGATATAACTATCTCTTCCTGGACCTAAATAGTAAGAGGAGCTTCCAGTTCTTCACTTCCCTCCTGGATGAGAGGAAAGGGCTCTGTCTCACCACCACATTCCCCGAGAAGATAAGACGCGAATATTCAGTAGGGAATACGGAGATGGTCTGGATAACCGACACCACATCAGACAATGAGACTGCCGTAGATCCCCGCAGGCTGGACTTCGAGGTCACACGGACCATAAGCGAGGCAACCAGTGG
>DAOVJP010000295.1 GCA_030673205.1 Thermoplasmata archaeon | reverse complement strand
TACACCCTCTACGAGAGCGGAGATATGGGGAAACTGTTGGACATGTGGAGGGAGCACGCGCTTACCCTGGGACGGAGCGTGAAGGTCCAGACGCCTGCCGGAGATGTGGTGGGAGAAGCCGTGGACATAGATGGCTCGGGAGCATTGGTTATCATGAAGGACGGTGAGAAATTCACTGTTCTCGCAGGGGATTGCATGCACCTGCGTTGATCCCTACCTAGCCAAACGGGTCAGGCACTATCTCGGCCTTGGAACCCTGGCCTATGTGCGTGTCGAATAACGTGCCCTTTGAGAAGAACTCGTTGTGGACCAGAATGGAGTGGGGAACCCGTGGGAGGGACCACAACGCAGAGGCTTTGGATATCAAGCTCTCCACGCCATCATCTGCTGAAACTAGCATTCTGGCCGTCTGGCCAGTGTATCCGTTCTTCATCTCTATCTCGAAAGTCAAATGCAACCCTGTGTGAGGGAAAGGCGTGTGGGTTTCTTATCCTTTTTGCTCCTTCCTTTCTCCATCCCTCTGCGTTTCTTCCCTCTCTCCCATCATCCAATCTCCCCCTGCCCCTCACCCTGTCCAATCTCCCTGCCCCCTATTCTCCCATCTCCACCTTATCTTCCTTTCTCCCCTTGGCCTCCCTTGCCTCCTTTCTACCCTTGGCTTCTCTAACCTCCCTCCTTCCGGCACCCTTTATATGCCGGTCAACATACTGGATGAACTCCCATTCTTCATCGTTCTTTACTTCGACGGGACGAACAGGCACGGCATATTCCCTGGCCATCTTCTCTGCCTCTTCACTCCCCTCTATCTGTATTATCTCCAGACCGGTCTTCCTCTTCTTGGCCTTGAAAGCGCCTATGATCTCCCCCTCTTTTAGAAGCAGGTAGGCGGTGTTCATCTTGAACTCCCTGGATAAGTCTTCGGAGAGATAGTACACAAGCCTG
Source organism: Thermoplasmata archaeon (assembly GCA_030673205.1). Classification (GTDB taxonomy): domain Archaea; phylum Thermoplasmatota; class Thermoplasmata; order JAGHBH01; family JAGHBH01; genus DAOVJP01. The sequence goes on along the minus strand of DAOVJP010000295.1, from coordinate 1,667 downwards.
TCGTCCGCGGCGATCATGCCTGTCGGATGAGCCTGTATCCTATCCACATTATCCACGTCCTTTGCAAGCATCCAGTGGACCTCGTCACTCTCTTCCCGAATAAATCCCTTGACGAGATAACCATCCTTCACAAGGGCGGCCAGCGCCTCCCTTATCTCGCTGGTCCTGAACTCGCCTCTGAGAAAACCACTGAGCTGGGGCACCTTAAAGATGCCGAACTGCTGGAAAAGAGCCTTGATCAACTCCTTCCTAGCCTTGTCCTTCCTCTTCCTGGACCTGGGCAATGGCACATATGCATTGTTGTGGTTCGTCGCCAGGTACACCCCCATGAAGAGCTTCTTCAGGTTTTCCAGGGTAGCACCATCGCTAAGGGGCGAGTGAACAGGAAGCCTGGCCCTCTTGAGCGGGGCCTCGGCCTTGGCCACCTCATACATCATCTTCATGTGCTTGGTCATGTGCTTCCCTCTAGACGCCTGGTAGATGATGGCTTGTTTCGGTGTTGCATAGAGGCTTATGTCGGGGACGCCTTTCATCCTATAGACCACCCCTTCTTCGAGGTAGTTCGCGATAGGGGTTGGGTTCTCGGCTCTGGCTTCCACCTCTCCCATACCTCTCACTCCTCCATGGGTGCGGACCACGTCCATGGTCTCCGGCAGCATGCACTCTCCCAGATGCTGTTTCGCCATCACATATTTGGACAACAGGTGCCAGGGATATGAGCGCTGCACCACGGGCCCCAATACTAGGAAGTCATTCAACAGAACAAATCCCTCATTTTTGAAGGCCTCCACCGCCTCCTCCGGCCAATCAGAGACGGGTTCGCCATCCATATACCGCACTCGGATTATGTCCAGGCCCTCTGCGGCATGGTGCCCATACTCTTCCTTGATGGCCCTAACCACCGCAGACAGGTGGGATGGGTCGTCTAGCATTATATCCCGTATCTCATGGCAGCCACTCATGTCCCAACGTTCCAAGGCGCCCACCAGCCGCCCGTCCTGGAAGCAGGGATACACCCATTTCTCCCCGTATCTGGCGTTTATCTCGGCCCACATGCGCTGGACATAGGGATCGAACAAGCTCATGATGAACACCTGGCCAGTCGGCTCGAACGTCCTCTGGCGCATGGGGAGCTGCTCCTTCAACATAAGATGCTCCGTGGTCTGTCTGCCACGCAGCACCATCAAGTGTTCTATCTCCCCCTTCTTCTCCAGGCTGGCCAGTGCGGCCCTGCGTTTTGCGTCTCTCAGGCCGGAGTAGCGAAGGGCCATGGAGGGTACGGGGCCGTATGTGGCTATGAAACGTCGAAGCACTTCGGCCCAGGCCTCCTCCTCCGTGCCTTCCCACCTATCATTGGCCATCCGACCCACTGGCAGGTATATGCTCGTCTTGGCCCATCCGTCCACTCCCGTATACGCCTTGACGAAGAACATGTTCTTGTCTAGGGATGCCAATGTCTCTTTGAGTTGTGGCTGGTCTGGGAAACGTCTCTTCAGCTCACTGCTCTTGACACCATCCTTGCTGGTTATGTATTCTAACAATTCTTTCTCAAGGCCGCGCCGGGGCTCTCTCCTCCTGTATGCGGCTATGTACAACGCCGCATCCTCCTTTCTTATGTAGCACATGCGGCCGTTGTCGAACTTGCCCTCTATTATCTCCCCGTTCCC
>DAOVJP010000434.1 GCA_030673205.1 Thermoplasmata archaeon | reverse complement strand
GGTGTTCCTCTCCTACGCCCTGGCCGTGGCGGAGGTCAGCGAGGCCGATGAGATATTCATAGGTGCCAACACCGTGGATTACAGCGGCTATCCGGACTGTAGGCCGGAATACATGCGGGCGTTCCAGGGACTGGCCAACCTGGCAACAAAACGGGCGGTGGAAGGAACACCCATACTGGTGAGGACCCCGCTCATGGACCTATCGAAGGCCGAGATAATCAAATGGGGCAGCAGGATCGGCGTGCCATACGAAAAGACATGGTCCTGCTATGTTGGTGACAAAGACCCTTGTGGAAAATGCGATTCATGTGTACTGCGGGCCAGGGGCTTCGAGGAAGCGGGACTCAAGGACCCTCTCCTGGGTTGAGATGAAAGCATGCTGAAAGAGGAAACAACATGCTGAAAGAGGAAACAACATGCTGAAAGAGGAAAGCCGATGAAGGTCAACGAGATATTCGCGTCCATCCAGGGAGAGGGGATATGGATGGGACAACCAACGGTGTTCGTACGTCTGGCGGGCTGCAACCTCAGATGTGAATGGTGCGACACACTATATGCACAGGACGAGCGCCATGGAAGAGATATGTCTACAGAAGAGATCCTAGAGAGGATATGGGAGTTGGATGGGGCGCTGGTCGGACACGTATGCATCACCGGGGGCGAGCCCCTTTTGCAGAAGGAAACATATGCCCTTATCTACGCCCTTCTGGACCGAAAGATGCACATTCTATTGGAGACGAACGGCTCCCTCCCCATAGACGAACTCCCCTGCAACGACGACCTCTGCATCAGCCTGGATATGAAAACCCCTTCATCGGGAATGGCAGAGAGGTGCAAACCGGAGTTCATCGAGGACCTTGGCGCAGGGGATCAACTCAAATTCGTTATAGATAGTAACGAGGATTACGAGTATGCCATAAAGGTGTTGGACGAACACCCCCCGCCATGTTCCATCGTTTTCACCCCGGTGGGCGGAACGAAGCTCAAATGGCTGGCGGAAAAGGTGGTAAAAGACCTCTTGTCCGTCCGCGTCCTGCCCCAGTTGCACAAGATCATATGGGGCGATAGGAAGGGCTGCTGACCCTCCAATTATACGAACCTGAATCCCCATTCGATCCGGTGTACAGCGGCCACCGCGGACATTGCGGCCAGATAGCTCGTTCGGGGGTTGTCAGGAGAGGGCACGTTCCGGCATTCTATGCATATGGAGCCTGCGTTCCCCTCCGCCTCCACCATATGAATGTTCCTGTCCAGGCCGGGGTCTGCGATGAATGTTACCATGGTCCCCTCGAAACCCAGCCCAGCCATGCTGAGAGCCGCGGCCACGTTTATGCTCCTGGGAAAGGCCTTCACCGCCTCGCTGGCCGGACCCTCGAAGACAATGGTGGGTTCTGTCTCGGACAGCAACAGGCCTTTTTCTTTCACCCACACGGTGGAACGGATCGCGGCCAACGGCTTCCTCGTGGTGAGGTGCACGCTCTTGAGCCCCGACTCTTTTAGAGAGAGCAGACCGTCCAATCCCGCTATGGCCCCG
>DAOVJP010000284.1 GCA_030673205.1 Thermoplasmata archaeon | reverse complement strand
ATAGGGGATGATGAGTACGAGGTCCCGCCGCCGCCCACCCAGGTGATATGGGAACCCATAGACATAGGAGGGATACAGGAATATCATATAGAGGTACAGAACGATGGCGATACACCCGATACCATCGTCCTTGTATGGGATGCATCCGGCCTGCCACCCGGTTGGGACATGTGGATATGGTGTGAGGACAACAACACCAACATGACCTCCTACGGGGCAGCATATCTCTTCAACGCTCCTCCGGGTTACATAGGCCAGTTCAACATAACGATACGGGCGAGCGCCGCCGCGAACTATGGAGATTGGGGAGGCGTGAACCTCGGCGTGTTCGACAGCGCCTGCGGAATATTCAATGACCAGGACAGCGGAGCCATACTCGCGATCGTTCCGGAGCCAGATAGGGTCATCATAGCCATGTGGAGTGACAGCAACGGCTTCGGAGAACTTTCAGATATCCTATGGCCTTCCTCGCTACCCGTGGATGTAGGCGGGCCCATCTGGGTGGTGTTCTATAACGACACGTATAACTTCGGTTTCTCACCCATAGACTCCTGGTGGAACGTGACGAACTTCGACGGGGCTAGCGCCTTCCTCGCTCCTGCCGCACCATTCTTGGGGGATGGTGTGGTATTCGATACTGGGAGCACCGAAGGCAACATCACCATCGACGCGGCATATTGGAATGCGGGAGCTGGAGAATGGTGGAACGATACATGGTCCATGACCATCACTGTTGGTTGGGACAGCGTCAACATGACATACACCCCGGGAGGAGTGGAGATACCCGGGAACGAGACCGCGCCGTTGGACGTTCCGGTCGGTATGAACATGACTATATGCTTCAGCATCTACAATGACACCACGGGATACGTCGGACCAGTGCCCTTCGGTGACTTTACCATAGAGGGCGGGAACACATATATCTCCAACTGGAACATGGCTAATGGAGAGGTGGAGATCAACACAGGCATCATACCGGGCATTGTGTACCTCAACTTCTCCCTCGACATGGACGGGGTGTGGCTGAACGATACCGTAGTGCTCAATGTGCTTTCGCCCACCGTGGACTATATAGATATCGTGGATATGCCGGGAGCGGGCTTTGCCCCGATATCAGATCAGACCGTCTGGGTCGACTTCACGATCACAGGTTGGGCCGCAGGCTACAATACAACGGTAGGATACCTCGGCGACGTGCCTGTAATGTGGGATGTTCAGAACTATGGTGGCGCCACTGCCTTTACCGCGCCTATGGGGCCGGATATGGCTGACTTCATCGCCGATGTCAATGGCGGCTATGCATGGTGGATAGCGGACTTCGGCGGAGGTATACAGGATGTGGTGAACTTCACCATCCTGCCACCCACTGTGGACTATATAGATGTCGTGGATATGCCGGGTATGGGTATGGACCCCATTCCAGACCAGAGCGTGCCAGTTGGCTTCATGATCTCTGGTTGGGCTGCAGGGTTCAATGCAACAGTAGGATACCTCGGCGATGTGCCAGTGATGTGGGATGTTCAGAACTATGATGGTGCCACTGCCTTTACCGTGCCTATGGGGCCGGATATGGCTGATTTCAACGCCGGTGTCAATTGGGGTTATGCGTGGTGGATAGCGGACTTTGGCGGAGGTGTGCAGGATGTGGTGAACTTTACCATCCTGCTGCCTACCGTGGACTATATCGATATTGTGGATATGCCCGCCACTGGTGGGATGTCTATAGCAGACCAGAGCGTGCCAGTACTCTTTGCCGTCACGGGTTGGGCTGCGGGGTTCAATGATACGATCGGTTATCTCTATGATGTGCCAGTGATGTGGAGTGTTCAGAACTATGATGGTGCCACTACCTTTACTCTCCCAATGGGGCCGGATATGGCTGATTTCTTCACCGACATCAATGGCGGATATGCGTGGTGGATAGCAGACTTCGGTGGAGGCATACAGGATGTGGTGAACTTTACCATCCTGCCGCCCACTGTGGACTATATAGATATTGTAGATCTGCCTGCCACTGGTGGGGCACCGATAGCAGACCAGAGTGTGCCTGTTGGTTTCATGGTCACGGGTTGGGCTGCAGGGTACAACGACACCCAGGGATACCTCTACGACGTACCAGTGATGTGGAGTGTTCAGAACTATGATGGTGCCACTGCCTTTACCGTTCCAATAGGGCCGGATGTGGCTGACTTCATTGCCGACAATGGTGGTTATGCGTGGTGGATCGCCGACTTCGGTGGAGGCATACAGGATGTGGTGAACTTCACCATCCTGCCGCCAACTGTGGACCATATCGTTATCGAGGATGCGGCTGCTGGTGCCGGTGTTGCAATACCGGATCAGACCGTTGATGTTGGATTTACCATAACCGGTTACGCGGCAGCATATAACACGACTGTTGGCTACATCGGTGATGTGACTGTGGCGTGGAGTGTTGCTAACGCTGGTGGCGCAACTGCGACAACTAGTGATGGTGGTGGTGTGGATGATGTGTTCGATGCTCAGTTTACTGGTGGAACAGCGACCTGGACCGCTGATTATGGTGGGATGACGGATACGGTCGCGTTCATCATCAATGCGCCCACCATTGACAGCATTGTGATCGTCAACACAGCTGGTACTGGAGTTGCGAACATTGCCGACCAGAGCGTTGTGCCATCCTTCACCATCACTGGCTATGCGGCTAGCTTCAATGTTACTGCCGGATACATTGGTGATGTTGTT
>DAOVJP010000348.1 GCA_030673205.1 Thermoplasmata archaeon | reverse complement strand
TCCAGCCGGCAGCGCCACCCCACACGTTCCTGGACGAGGATTTCGAGGGCGACGGCACCCCAACATACGTGGAATTGGGATGGACGACAGTGGAAGCCGGTGACCCCACCGCCGACCACTGGAAACTATGCAATGGCACATCAACGCCCGCCCCGAACGGCTTCGATCACGGAAGCTGGCAGAACGAAGTGGACTCCGACGCTGGAGGAAGCGTGGACCACGATGAAAGGCTTATAACGCCATCTATGAGCTTCGCAGGCTACACCTCCGATATTCATCTGAAGTTCTGGAACGACTACAACTGGTATAGCTCTGACATCGGTTACGTGAACATCAGCCTGGATGACGGCATTTCTTGGCCCATCACCGTGGCGACCTACTCTTCGGATGTGGCGGATAAATGGGAGGATTTCGACATAAGCACCCATGTCGCGGGTGAAACCACGGTGAAGATCATGTGGCAGTACATGGGCAGCTATGATTACAGGTGGGACATGGACGATGTCCTGATAGATTACTCGCCCTCGTTCACCGAGGTGGAGGTCTACAACCAGACCAACACCACCACGGGGATCATACCGGTGGACGGCACCCAGCAGCTCACATGGGACTATGATTTCACTAACGAGAGCCAGTACAGGATAACGGTCACCACCGAATTGAGCACCGATGAGAACGCGGGGAATGACGGTAAAGAGGCATTGGTGACGATAGTGCTCCCGCCAGTGGACGATGTGCTCGTGCAGAGCATAGACAGCCATGTGGACCTGGGCACATATCCGGCCGGACTCCAGAGCGTAACCGCCACCGTGGAGAATATGGGAAGTGGGTCACAAGGTCCGTTCAACGTGAACTGCCTCATAAAACGTTTCGACGTGCCTCCCGTGAACGATGTGGTGATAACAGAGGACTTCACCTGCGCCAGCAACGACTTCGCCCTGCTCGCCTCCGGTGTATGGACCACCGAGAGCTATGCCGCAGGGTCCGACTGGTACATGGATGGGGATAATCGTGCCGAGGTATACTACGACACGTTGAACGTTCAGGACGAATGGCTCATCACCCCTACCATCGACCTCAGCGCGTACACCAATGGAGAACTGATCAACCTGACGTTCTACAACTACTACAACAATCTTGACACCAGCGACGAAGCATATGTGCACATCTCCATAGATGACGGCAACACTTGGCCTGACGAACTAGCACATTATCTCGATGATCGGATAGGGATCGATGAGCTCATCGACATCTCCGCCTACGGAGGCAACTCCACGGTCAAGATACGATTCAGATATGTCGGCGACAACGACTGGTATTGGTACGTAGATAATTTCGAGATAACCGCATACAAAGACTCGGTGTTCACCACCGTGTTCGATGAGAACCAACTGACCACGGGGACCATGGACCGTTACGACACTCAGCAGCTCATATGGAACTACAACTTCGACACCGAAACGGACTATGAGATAATCATCACCACCCTACTCCCAGGGGATGAGAACATCACCAACAACCAGAGCAGCGTATACATCACCATCTCGGGCGCCCCGCCATCCGGCCTGGATCACATCACCATCGCCCCGGCTACGCATACTATGAACGTGGGTGAGAACCAGGACTTTGTTGCCACAGGTTGGGATGATGCTGGTGAGACCATTGAGAACACCACGTGTACGTTCACATGGGAGAAGATGGCTGCGGATGGTGCGACCCTTATGCCGGGAGGTGGCAGGAACACGCTGTGTAATTATGATGCGGCTACGGCTAGCACCCCAACGTGGACGTTGTGGGCCAACTGCAGCGGCTTCTCTGGCAGTGCCGTCATAACTGTGAACTCCGGTAGCCTAGAGCCGCCTACGGACGTGGAGGCGTCCATGGCCACGGATGGCTCTGCTGTGACGTTGACGTGGACGGATTCGATAACGGCTGGTGTAACGGGCTATATCTTTTTGAGGGACACAGACCCTGCTTTCCCAGCGCCCACTATCTTGTGTGATGTGACACCTGTCCTGCCTGGTGTGCAGACCTATGATGATACTGGTGTGGATGACAATGTCGAGTATTATTACAAGGTGGGTGTACGGAAGGCCGTTGATGTCTATAACGATACGGTGTTGGCGAAATCCG
>DAOVJP010000413.1 GCA_030673205.1 Thermoplasmata archaeon | reverse complement strand
CCTGCAGGGCCAGTCGGTCCAGCAATTGTGGTCGCAACTCTCCTTCCTGGGGATTCATGCTTCCTATGAGTATGAACTCGGACGAGTAGGAGAAGCTTATTCCCTCTCGCTCAACGGTCACCAGCCCCATGGCCGCGGCATCCAGCAATAGGTCGACGATGTTGTCCTCCAGCAGATTGATCTCATCTATGTAGAGCACGTTCCTGTGGGCCTGCGAGAGTATGCCGGGTTCGAATTCTTTTACCCCTTCGGACAGCACCTTCTCTATGTCTATCGTGCCCACTAGGCGATCTTCCGTAATATTCAAAGGCAGAGCGATGATGCGCATGTTCACTTCTTCTGTCTCCAGTCTTCCCCGCTCATGGCGTTGGGTGCAGGTGCCACAGAAATTGTCTGGTTTTCTAGGGTCACAGTTGAACTTGCAATCCGAATTTACCGTTATCTTTGGAAGTATGTCCGAGAGGGATCGGACGGCCACGCTCTTTCCGGTGCCCTTCTCCCCTCGTATGAGCACGCCTCCGACCTTTGGGTTGATGACATTGAGGATCAAGGACCTCTTCAAGACATCCTGGCCTACTATAGCCGAGAAGGGAAATGTGCCTGCGGCCTTCTCCATGAACAGTTTAGATGTGAACGAGTCCCGGGGGGGCCTCTTTTCTTCCTTATGTGGGGGAGTGGGTGATGTGGAGGGAGATATGGGGGATGGAAGAGGCGCAGGAGAGGGCGGTGTGGTTCCGGACAGGGATGTTTCCTCGTTGGGAGGGGGTGGCTCATCCTCTTTCTCTTTGAGCATCGAAGAGATGTCCAGTTCCTTGTCTCCCATGGCATCACACCTCTGCCTCTATCTTCTTTATCCATTTTCTCAAGACGTCGGTGTCGAACCTCTCCTCCGCGTAGGGCCTCTGTCTCATCCTGTGGGGGAGGGACATCTCAGCAGCGACCGCTACGTCGTCGGTGGTAACCTCCAGCCGCCCCTCGAAGGAGGCGTTCGCCCTCGCCGCCCTCTCTATGATTATGTCCGCCCTATGCCCGTCCACGTCGAAGTCCACGCAGAGCCGAGCTATGAGGGTCAGCATGCGTTCGGGGGTGGTTACGCTGGGCAGCATTCGCCTCGCCGTCTCCACCTTCTTCCGGAGAACATCCTGTTCAGGCTCGAACTTTGCCCTGAACGACAGGGCGTCTTTAGTGAACGCATCTCTGCGCCTAACAATATCCATTCTTGATTCTATATCGTGTATGCCCACGACCTCGGTCTGGAGGGCGATACGATCCAGTATCTGAGGGCGGAGTTCTCCCTCCTCCGGGTTCATACTTCCCACTATGATGAAGTCGCTGGGATGTGCCACGCTCAACCCCTCTCTCTCTATGACCACCTGTCCAGAGGAGGCGGCGTCAAGGAGAATATCCACTATATAATCGTCCAACAGGTTGATCTCGTCCACATACAATATGCCCCTATGGGCTTCGGCCAATATCCCGGGCTCGAAGCTCTTCGTTCCCTCGGATAATATCTTCTCTATGTCTATGCTGCCGACCAGACGATCCTCTGTGACATTCAGCGGCAGGTCCACCACCTGAACGGGTCTCTCGAAACTATCTAGTTTTCCCATTTCGAGCCTACGTCGGCATTCATAGCACATGGATGCCTCATCGTCCGGG
>DAOVJP010000430.1 GCA_030673205.1 Thermoplasmata archaeon | reverse complement strand
ATGGACCTGGAAGATTGGGAGAAGATCGGCTTCCCAAAAGATTTCGCGGAGAAGCAGTTGGAGGTCATGGACGCATTCAGGCGCATGGGCATAGTGATCACCGCCACATGCACGCCCTATCTCGCGGGCAACCTGCCCCGCTTCAGAGAACACATAGCCTGGAGCGAATCCTCCGCCGTATCCTTTTCCAACAGCGTCATAGGCGCCAGGACGAACAGAGAGGGGGGGCCGAGCGCGCTGGCGGCGGCCCTGTGCGGCGTCACCCCGGATTACGGTCTCCATCGTGAGGAGAACAGAAAGCCAAGCGTGGTGATAGACGTGGAGACCGACCTCGAATGGAACGCGGACTATGGGGCCCTGGGATGGTATGTCGGCAAACAGGTGAAGAACAAGATACCATATTTCCAAGGGCTGGGACAGCATTGCAACACGGACCATCTCAAGGCGTTGGGCGCCGCCATGGCCGCCTCCGGCGCAGTGGCGTTGTGGCACGGCGAGAACATCACCCCCGAGGCGCATCTCATGGATACCGATGGGTTGGAGACGATAACAGTGGGCCGGAAGGAGATGGAGGAAGCATATGAGAAGCTCTCCCCTGCGGAAGAGCCAGACATAGTCATCCTCGGCTGTCCCCACGCCTCGCTAAGAGAGATAGGGGAGGTGGCAACACGGGTAAAAGGGAGGAAGCTGAAAAAGCCGTTGTGGGTCTGCACCAGCAGGGTGATGAAGGAGGCCGCGGACCGCATGGGTTTCACGGACATCATAGAAAAAGCGGGGGGGCGCATCGTGGCCGACACCTGCATGGTGGTGGCCCCCATCGAGCGCATGGGCTTCGAACGGACCGGCGTGAACAGCGGGAAGGCTGCCAACTACCTTCCTGGGTTCTGCAAACAGGAGGTATTCTTCCATAACCTGCCCTCCCTCCTCAATGAGGTGATAGAATGAACATGGATGGCAGGAGCATAAGCCCTGGAAAGGCTGCGGGCACGGCCCTGGTCAGCACCGAGCCGATAGGTTTCTACGGCGGAGTGGATGCGAAGACAGGCATTGTGATAGAGAAGGGGCATCCCCTCGAAGGGGAGAATGTCAAGGACAGGATCCTCGTCTTTCCCTGCGGCAAGGGCAGCACCGTTGGCAGCTATGTGATATACGGCCTGGTGAAGAACGGCGTGGGACCGGCGGCGATAATAAACGCGGAGACGGAGACCATAGTGGCCACCGGGGCCATTCTCGGAGGCATCCCGTGCATCGACGGCATAGATATAGAGAACATAAAGAGCGGAGACCAGGTCCAGGTGGATGCGGGGGAGAAAGAAGGAACGGTGGGGGTGGGATAGATAAGATGACGTTGGAGCCAATGGTCGCCGTGTGGATACGGGGGGACAACGTGGTCCTGGCACGGGAAACGGAATACGCACCGCTAAAAGCAGGAGAGGGTACGGCAGACCCACTGGATGTGCTGGATCTCCTCGCACAGCGATACGATCGCTTCCTCTTATTAGACCTGGACGGCATAGAGCGTGGCTCCCCGCAACTGGAGCTGTTCCAGGATT
>DAOVJP010000195.1 GCA_030673205.1 Thermoplasmata archaeon | reverse complement strand
TCTCCGACGCTGTGTGGCGGCCAGTATGCCGTTCATTCTGATGCGGTCCCCTGGGAACACCTCTCCCACGATGTCATCCTCCAACCATGTGGTCAGATTCTGCGGCTGTGCCCCTCCTCGCATCCCCTCCAGCTCCTCCTGCATCTCGAGGGTCTGGGTGTCTATGTATTTGGAGCGCTCCGGGAGCAATTTGAAGGTGGTCTGGCCGATGGTCTTTCCGCATCCGCCTTGCTCTGTATCGCAGAATGTGGGATCTATGAAATGCATGCCTTCCTGTTTGAGGCTGGTCGTTGCTCCGCAGCGTGTGCATCTGAACATACCCATCAATAGCCTAGGTCGGATGACGGAGGCTCGTTTCACCAGGCCCGACACGCTCAGATACTTTCCGACATGCTCGTGTCGGATACTCCTAATGTCCAGGAACTTGTCCTTCGGTGCGCCCTTTATCCTGAGATGTATGCGGACATAGGACCTCTCCACACGCTCCTTGACATCTGCTGGGAGCATGTCCAATATGGTATTCTCAGCCACATTGAAGGCGTATGTCGGGTTCTCAAGGACATAGCCCAGGAACTCAGGGTCCCAGGCGTCGATGTCCTCATATTCCACCCAAAGGCTTCGCCTATCGGGAAAAGCGTCGGCCACCGCTATGGCCTCGGAATCGTATTCGTATTCCTCCAAGAATTCTTGCCACTTCCGGGCAAGTTCCTCTCTGTCCATCTTCTACACCTTCGGGGGCGTGGCATATTGCACTGCATGCCACGACGGCGGGGGGAAGCGCAGAGCGTTCCTCTTAGCCGGAAAAGGGGTTATGTGGGCGAGGTAGTTAAATGTTATTGGGGGGGCGGGCCGAAAGTGCGGCAAGGTTTTTTATCCTCCCTCTCCACTGGTCCAAACATGAAGATCACCATAGCAGCGGTCTGTCTTTCCCCCCGTCTCAGGGACAAAGAGCACAACCTTCGCAGGATGAGAGACGTATTGGGGGAGGAGGACCTGGCCATATTTCCGGAACTCTATCTGACAGGATACACCATACGGGACGAGATATGCCATCTGGCTGAGACCATGGACGGCCCTTCCGTCGAAGAGGTGAGGCGCATCGCGGCGGACACTGGCACTCACATATTGTTCGGGATGGCCGAAAAGGAAGGGAAAGTGGAATACACAGAGGGGCCGGGGGGGAAGCGTAAATTCTACAACACATCCGTCCTCGTATCCCCGAACGGAGAGGTGCGGAGCTATCGCAAGTTCTTCCCGGTGAACTTCGGCCCCTTTGAAGAGAACACATATTTCATGCCGGGGGAGAGGTTGGAGGTGGCAGACACCAGCATAGGGAAGATAGGGATGACCGTGTGCTACGACCTCTTTTTCCCAGAGCTCACCAAATCCTACGCGCTGCTCGGGGCCGAACTGGTCACAAACATATCCGCCAGCCCGCACACCACCCCCCCATTCTTCGAACAGCTCCTTCCCTCGCGGGCCATAGAGAGCACGGTGTACGTTGCCTATTCAAACACCGTTGGGATATATGGCAACATGTCGTTCTGGGGCGGAGGCAGGATAATAGATCCTAGGGGCAAGATACTGGCTAGATCGGAGCTCTTCAAAGAGGACACGGCCAGGACCACCATAGACCTGTCCCGTATACAAGGAGCCAGGGAGATGCGGCCCACACTGGAGGACACACGGCCAGGTTTTTTGAGGTGGAACGACCCCTTTGAGATGGAGGAGCAAGAGCCTTAATGCCATCCTGTTCACCCCATGCCCCGTCGAAATACGGACACATGATCGATCCCTGCTCCCCCTCCCCAAGAAGATAGGTCGGCTCCCAAAACAATAAGTATTTTCCGAACCATAATGTCAATTGGAACCAAGAGTCGGACCGAGGAGGTCGTAGAATGAAGGAGGAAGTAGCAGTACGTGTTGACAAGGTATTGGAAAAGCTTGTGGGTGAAACGCCTGTGGAAAAGGTGTTGATAATGGACGCAAAGGGGGCCCTGGTCAGAGCCTTCCCCCACGAGGAGGGGGACGAGGACCTGGCCCGCATGGCCTTCGGAATGGTGAACAGTTGCATAACCACGTCAAGGGGCCTTGGGATGGGCGACCCGATCAAGGTGGAGCTGGGAAGCAAGAGGAACAGCCTGATCATAGTAGGGGTGGACCGCCGCTACCTTGTGACGTTGAAGGCCAGGGGGAAGATAGACGCGTACATGCTCTTGGCCAATGTCATCAAGCTGTTCCACGAATATAATCTGGGAACAATGGTATCCAGGCTGCCCATATCATCAATGGCTACAGAGTAGCCGCACAGAAAGAAGGGATGGCAAAACTAGCTGGTGTTATCCATCAAGATGTCCAGAAACCTTTCCAGGTGTTCCGCCAGCGCCGGGTTGTCCGTATAGCCACAGGCGTTGAGGTCGGAGGCTGCCAGCAGCGCCCGTGTTCCGTCGCACACGACATCGGTGGCTATGATCCCTCTTCTCCTGAACACCTTCACCCCAGGAGGGACCTTCTGGCCGGGAACGGTGATGACCATGACCTCCACGCCTCTCTTGAGGGCGTTCTCCACATGTTTCTTCAACTCCTTCCGTATCTCGGACAGCACAGGGGTGGATATTATGAAACGGGTCGTGGCGGTGTCCAGCATCTCCCCCAGCTTCCTCAGTACCCTATCCCTCCCCATGACGGTGTAGACCAATTGAGGCATGCCCCGGTCACTCAACACCTGATATATCATGTCCAACTTGTCGAAGGTGTCATCCAGCCTGGCTTGCACCATCCTGCGGGCAGTGTCAGGCGGTTCCGGCCGGTACACCCGTGGTCGCCCTTCCATGCTGTAGGCCAAACCCTCTTCTTCCAGCTTTTCCAATGCCTTGTAGCAACTGGTGCGAGGGATCCTCGCGGTCTGGGCTATGGTGTCCGCGGTGCCATATCCATGTGCCACGAGGGCCATGTACGCTCGGCTCTCGTATGCCGAGAGACCTATTATCTCCAGGGTCTTGGCGGCCTTCTCCACCTCCGCCTCTATGTCTATCTCCAAAGGGCTCTCGTCCGGCATGGGAATGGAAAAGAAGGAGGGGGTATAAGCATATTTCCGCACTTACACCAACCTCCTCCCCTAATGTTCTTATATCCCCCATGACCCTTGGGTCATCATGGCTTCTCTCCTAGATGTTCGGCTCGTGGAAGGGAGGAAGGTCTACACGGTCTTCTCCATAACCCGGCGCATAAGGGATGATCTGGAGGGAGACCAGGATCTCAACGACATCTGGGTCGAGGGGGAGATATCCGGTTTTCACCATCACCTCTCCTCCGGCCACTACTATTTTGACCTGAAGGATGAGAACGCCAAGATAAGCTGTGCCGCCTTCCGCAACACAGCTGCCAACATACCTGCCATGGGACAGTTGAAGGACGGAACGAAGGTCTTGGTGAAGGGAGACGTCTCCGTCTACGCCCCCAGGGGCACATATAATATCAAGGTCCGGGACGTGAAACTCCTGGGCAGAGGAGACCTATACCTGCTCTATGAACAACTGAAGAAGAAATTGGAACAGGAGGGTTTGTTCGACCCCTCCAGAAAGAAGCCGCTGCCTCGATTACCCTCGACAATAGGTATCGTCACATCGGAAAGCGGAGCGGCCTTCCAGGACATACTAACCGTGTTATCCCGACGATATCCCAGGGCGAAGATAGTGATATCCCATGCCCGGGTACAGGGCGAAGGGGCGGCGGAGAACATCGTGAAAGCATTGAAGGCGCTGGATGAGAAGAAGGAGGTGGAGGTCATCATCGTGGGCAGGGGCGGTGGGTC
>DAOVJP010000093.1 GCA_030673205.1 Thermoplasmata archaeon | reverse complement strand
TGTTTCAACCCCTCGCGGCACGGAACACATTTTCCACAGGATTCTTGGGAGAGGAAGTCTACGAAATACCGGGCGATGTCCACCATACATGTGTCCTCATCCATGACTATCATGCCACCGGAGCCCATCATGGAATCCTTTTTGTAGAGTTCGTCGAAGTCAACGGGAAGGTCGAGGAATTTCTCAGGAATGCACCCTCCGGATGGTCCACCGGTCTGTATGGCTTTGAACTTCTTTCCATTCGGTATGCCTCCTCCTATGTCGTAGACGATCTCCCGTATCGTGGTTCCCATGGGGACTTCGACCAGGCCGGTATTGTTCACTTTCCCCACAAGGGAGAATATCTTCGTACCGTTGTTGCCTTCGGTGCCAATGCCGCGGAACCAGTCCGATCCTTTGTTCAGTATGAACGGCACATTCGCCCAGGTTTCCACGTTGTTGAGGTTCGTCGGTTTGTCCCAGAGACCCTTGACAGAGGTGTGAACATATTTTGAGCGGGGTTCTCCGACCTTTCCCTCTATCGCGGACATGAGTGCGCTGGACTCCCCAGATACGAAAGCCCCAGCTCCCATGTGGACATGGATCTCGAAGTCGAATCCCGACCCTAGAATGTTCTTTCCGAGCAGCCCATATTCTTCAGCCTGTCGGATGGCCCTCTGTGTGTTCTCCACAGCCAGCGGATATTCCTGGCGAACATAGATGTAACCTGTGTTGGCGCCGATGGCATATCCTCCCAGGATAAGGCCCTCCATCACCAGATGCGGGTTTCCTTCCATGATGCTTCTGTCCATGAACGCACCCGGATCCCCTTCGTCGCAGTTGACCACGACATATTTTGTGTCGCCAGGGGCGTCTCGGGTGGTCTGCCATTTCTTTCCTGCGGGGAACCCGCCACCACCGCGCCCTCTAAGGTCTGCACGGTCCACCTCTTCAAGGACCTCTTCTGGGCTCATCTTGGTAAGGGCCTTCGCCAGCGCCTTGTAACCATCCAACGCGATATAGCTATCGATGTCCCTTGGGTCATTGCTGCTGTTGCTTGCAAATATTATCCTCTGCTGGTGTTTGTAGAATGGTATGTCTGACTCCTTTGCTACCTTCTCACCGGTGGAAGGGTCTGTGTAGAGAAGGCGTTCGATGATCGTTCCCTCTTTTATCGTTTTGACGACTATCTCCTGGACATCGTCTACCTTGACCTGCAGATAGCATATCTCCTGTGGATGGATGACCACTATCGGGCCCATCTCGCAAAAGCCATGACACCCTGTCCTCTGTATCTCTACCTCGTCGGCCAATCCGCATTTCTTCAATTGCTCTTGGAATTCCATGGCCAACGTATCACTGCCAGAGGCGTGACAGCCTGTTCCAGAGCACAGGGCTATACGCGTCCTCCCCTTGTTTCTCCTAGCCTTGAGCTCACCCCTCAGTTTTTCCAGCTCCTGTGTCGATTCCAGAGTAGCCATTTACGTCGCCTCCCGATAGCTTGCCAGTATTCCCTCTACCTTCGCGGGTTCCAGCTTTCCATGGTATTCGTCATCCACCATCATCACTGGTCCAAGAGCACAGCAGCCCAGGCAGTTGACGCTTTCCACGGTGAACATCCCATCTTCCGTCGTCTCACCAGATTTCACGCCCAGTTTTTCCTCCACCCTTCTCATTATCTCCGGCCCGCCGCGAACATGGCAGGCGGTGCCAAGGCAGACCTTGACGGTATGCTTTCCTTTCTCCTCGAGGCTGAAGGCTTTGTAGAATGTTGCGATATTGAGTATCTGGGACATGGGAATATTCAGTCTCTCCGATGTCCATAGAAGCGCATGATTCGGAAGCCAGTTGTATTTTTTCTGTATATCAAGAAGGATCTGTATGAGGGCACTTTTGTCGCAGTTGTGTTTGTCTATTATGGTGTCGATGTCCCGAAGTTCCTTTATGCTGTCCTTTATCGCCTTCTCCTTCTTCCTCACCTTTTTCAGCTCAAGGGAATGATGAAGAGCCTCTTCTTCCAAAGCCCTCAGTTCGTCGGTCATGCCGGATGGTTGTTCATCGTTCTCGTAGAACTCGCCAAGAAGGTCGAGACCGCGAACGAGTATCTCCGTCTTGTTCAGTTCCGAGAGCAACTGTATCTTGGATAGAATGGTCGCCTGTTCCTCGGTGAGTCGTACGCCCACATAGTTGGTCTTTTTTACTTCCTTACTCATTATCACACCACCGTTTTACGGTTTTACATGATAAGTGCCATAACAGATATTTAAATATATTTATCATACATTATGTTCAATTATGAATATTTCATAATTATAATTATCCATGAACATCTTGTACTCACCATTAATCAATATTCATATCCGGAGTGCTGGAACAACCTTAATCTTAATATACGCCCCGTGCCATCTGGCGCCGAATGGAACGACTCTGCGTGTCCCTGGATGAGAAAGCCTCCCGTGTGCTTGAGAAATATGAGCGCAAGAACGGCAGCTCTAAGGCAGAGGTGGTTAGGAAGGCGCTGAGTCTCATGGAGAAGATAGATGCGGAGACACAACATGTTTCGGTGGACACCATAATAAAATACGTGGATTACCTTGCGACCATGGAACACCTGATATTGGACGTGTCCCACTGGGAATGTATCTGGTCTGAGATCGGCGAGGGCTCGGATGATTTCTGGCGGGAGATGCACGAGGTGGGAAAGAGCCACAGAGAGGAATATTGGGACAAGAACATACGCCAGGTAAAAGATATTCTGGAGCATGTGGAGAAGACCAACTGGTACCGTCTCACCAAAAATTCCGAACACAGCTACACGCTTACGATGAGCGTGCCCCGGGCGAAGAGATTCGTCAAGGTATTTTTCGAGGGCTTCTTTGCCGACTATCCTCAGAAGGTCACCATCACCGAGAGCACTAACAAACTGAAGATCAACATATTACAGTAGGCTCGTGTTTCTCCAGTGGGCATGCCCTTAGCTCGAGGATGGCCGCCTTCTGATCACTAATCTGGAAGATGTGAGGACTATCGTCCCTCTGCCATCTTCTTATATCTCTTGTAACGGTCGTGCACCTCTTCCGCGAGCCGACTGTGCAGCTTGGTCGCCTCATCCGGGAAGGATCTTTTCAGGGTAGCGTAGCGCACCTCTCGGTATAGGAACTCTTTCAGTGCCCCTACGGGCTCCTTCGAGTCCAAGATGAACGGGTTCTTTCCCTCTTCCGCGAGCAGAGGATTGTACCTGTACAATGGCCAGTATCCATAGTCCACTGCCAGCTTCTCCTCGTACTGGCTTCTTCCCATTCCCTCTTTCAGACCGTGGTTAATGCATGGAGAGTAGGCGAAGATTATGGATGGGCCAGGATAGCTTTCCGCCTCGGTGATCGCTTTGACCAGCTGGTTCTTGTTTGCGCCCATGGCAACGGAGGCAACATACACATATCCATAGTTCATCGCCATCAGGCCCATATCCTTCTTCTTCGTTTTCTTTCCGGAGAAGGCGAACTTGGCGACGGCGCCGGTAGGAGTTGCTTTGGAGGATTGTCCCCCGGTGTTCGAATACACCTCCGTGTCAAGCACCAGGATGTTTATGTCCTCCCCCAGTGCGAGCACATGGTCGAGGCCTCCATAGCCTATGTCGTATGCCCAGCCATCGCCTCCGATGACCCAGTGAGAGGGTTTGACCAGCATATCCTTCTGAGCATATATCTTATCCAGCAGGGGATCGTTGTGCTCGTCCTTTAGAAGGGACTTCACCTTCCTTGCGTATTCCTGAGACCCAACGGCATTGTTCTTGTTGTTGATCCACCCACTGAATGTGCCTTTGAGTTCTTCGCTCACGCCTTTCTCTATGGCCTTGAGCATGAACTGTTCGATGGCGTCACGCCTCTGTTTAGTGGCGAGCATCATTCCGAGACCATATTCGGCATTGTCCTCGAACAACGAGTTAGCCCAGGCTGGTCCATTGCCATTCTCGTCAACGCAGTATGGGCAGACCGGGGCCGAGCCGCCATAGATGGACGAACAGCCCGTGGCGTTCGCTATGATCATTCTGCTTCCGAACAGCTGTGTTATCAATTTGATATAGGGCGTTTCCCCACATCCTCCACAGGCTCCAGAGAACTCGAATAAAGGTTGGCAGAACTGGCTCCCCTTGACACTCTCCTTCTTCATGAGCTGATCCCGGACAGGCAGGGTCATGGCATAGTCCCAGTTGGGCACTTCCTTCCCGACCTGTGAGTCCAGAGGTTTCATGACCAGTGCCTTCTCCTTGGAGGGGCAGATGTCGGCACAGTTGCCGCAACCGGTACAGTCCAGGGTGCTTATCTGCATCTTGAATTGATAGTCGCCCATTCCCGAGCCAATGGCATCCAGGGTCTTGAAACCTATCGGGGCCTTGCCCGCCTCTCCCGCGGTGAGCAGGAACGGGCGGATGGCCGCATGTGGGCAGACGAATGCACACTGGTTGCACTGGATGCAGTTCTCGGATATCCATTCAGGTACCTGGATGGCGATCCCACGCTTCTCGTACTGGGTGGTGGCGGTGGGCATTATTCCCGCAGGGGTGAAGGCGCTGACCGGGAGCTTCTGGCCCTCCTGTACGCCCATGGGCCGGAGGATGTTGGCTACGAACTCGGGTTCGTCCACATGTGG
Organism: Thermoplasmata archaeon; assembly: GCA_030673205.1. Classification (GTDB taxonomy): domain Archaea; phylum Thermoplasmatota; class Thermoplasmata; order JAGHBH01; family JAGHBH01; genus DAOVJP01. The sequence goes on along the minus strand of DAOVJP010000093.1, from coordinate 1,350 downwards.
CTTATCTTTCAATGGCACATCCTTCCAACTTTCGGGATAGTTTATCTCCACCAGATTGCCCAGGGCGTGATCAACGGCATCCCAGTTCATCTTTACGATGTTCTCCCCCTTCTTTCCATAGGTCTTCTCTATGGCTGCCTTCAAGAGCCGGATGGCCTCTTCCACCGGAAGTATGTCGGCCAGTTTGAAGAAAGAGGTCTGCATGACCATATTGATGCGCTCTCCCAATCCTATCTCGCCAGCGATCATGAAGGCGTCTATGTTGTAGAACTTGAGCTTCTTTTGGGCTATGGCCCGCTTCATGGAGGCAGGCAGCCTCTTTTCCATGTCCTCCAATGTCCAACTGGAATTGAGGACAAAGGTGCCCCCATCATTGATGTACTGGAGCATGTCGTAGATGTCCACATAGGCGGAGCGGTGGCATGCCAGATAATCAGCCTTCTGGATGAGATAGCAGGAGGTGATGGGTTTTGGGCCGAAACGTAGGTGGGAGATAGTGACGCCACCCGATTTCTTTGAATCATACGCAAAATATCCCTGGGCGAACATATCGGTGTTGTCCCCGATGATCTTGATGGCATCCTTGTTAGCGCCCACAGTACCATCGCCGCCAAGGCCCCAGAACATGCACTGGACTGTGCCTTCCGGGACGGCGTTTATATCCTCTTTGTACGTGAGGGATGTGAATGTCACATCGTCCTCTATCCCTATGGTGAAATGGTTCTTGGGCTCCGGGAGCCGAAGGTTGTCGAAGACCGCCTTTGCCATGGAAGGGGTGAAATCCTTCGAGCCCAGGCCGTATCGTCCGCCCACGACCAGCGGGTCCCTGCCCGCATCCTTGAGCACAGCGCATACGTCTAGATATAGGGGTTCGCCAAAGGACCCGGATTCCTTTGTCCGGTCCAATACGGAGATGCGTTTGACGGAAGATGGTATGGCAGCTAGGAAATGTTTGGCGGAAAATGGTCTGTAAAGGCGGACACGGAGAACGCCCACTTTCCCTCCATGGCTGTTTATGTGATCGACCGCTTCGATGATCGGCCCGGCTGCGGAGCCCATGACTATGACGATGTCCTCTGCGTCCTGTGCCCCATGATATTGGAACAACTTGTATTCGCGACCGGTGAGTTCCTTCACCTGTGCCATGCACCCCTCCACTATTTCCGGGACCTTCAGATAGTAGCTGTTGGCGGCCTCGCAAAGCTGGAAGTATATGTCGGGGTTCTGAGCCGTTCCTCTCAATTGAGGATGCTCCGAGTTCATAGCCCTGGACCGGAAGCGTCGTATGTCGGCTGGGTCCACGAGCTTCTTCATGTCCTCGTAATCTATCAACTCTATCTTCTGTATCTC
>DAOVJP010000115.1 GCA_030673205.1 Thermoplasmata archaeon | reverse complement strand
GATCATGCGTTTTCTCCCGGCGCCGGTTGCGTGCTTGCGGCAACTTCAACCACCGCGGCCGTGCCGTAACAGTACAACTCCGCGGCTCCGGAAGTAATGGAACTGGTCGCGAACCGCACATTCACCACGGCATTGGCCCCTATCGTCCCCATGCCCCCCATGGTCCCCTTGACCACTGGAACGCGGAGGATGGAGGAAATGAGTTCCAATGTATCCTCTTCCAGATCGGGGTGGGCCAGGATCCCATTATCATTGGCTATCAGATTGTTCCCTATGGCATTCAGGTTATCTTCGACCGTTCCCACTTCTACCCAGGACGAGATCCGCTTCAGATCCTCCGAGAGAGCAAAATCAGCCACCACCGCCCCTTTTGAGTTCATAGCTATCAGAGAGCCTAACAAGGGAGAGCCGTCGATGGACAAACGCTCCACATCCACTTCGAGTGCGTCTTTCATCTCTCTTATGAACTCATCATCGGCCTGTTCGGGAACGAATGCCACTGCATCACTGCAGACGCAGAACACCCCGATGGAAGAATTGCCATGAAAATCGAGTTGTCGTAACAAGAGTACCCCTGCGCTTTATGTTTCCTCGGGAAGCGAGACTTCCACCAAGTCATCCTCGAAATGGATGACCCTAACGCGTATCTTTGATGGAATGTGCGTCCTTCCCTTAGAGAAAATTAGATGATTGAGCTTGGGATCTATCCATATCCTGTCGCTCTCAGGTATGTGCCTTCTGATGAAGGATCGGATATGGTGAGTGGCCCATTTGGTCCGCTTGGAGGAAGGAATGGTCTTGGCTTTGGCCATAGATATTGTGTATATATACTCTTCTTCTGCCATGTTCTTACCTCCTATTTCTGCATTCTGCTTCTGCGCCAGTTCCTACGCTTGGGATGCCGTACGAAATTACGGTTGGTACGCATCATCACCCAAGAGGGCACTCTGCGGTTCATCTTCTCCGCCTTCTGTAATCGGAGTTTCTTTGCAAGGGGCTTGTTTCTAGCCATGATCAACGCCTCTCTATCTTTATTTCCCTTTTGTCGGGTACGAGTCTCTGCAGAAGCCCACGGAGAGCTTCATCGTCCACTTGTTGTTGTAATCGGGCGCTTTGGGCCAGAGCGATCAGTTGTTGCTCCACCACCGCAACCACTTCTGGTCGCGCAAGGCGTAGCCGGGCGAGACGCTCCCGAGCTCCGGGGGTGAGTATCTGTCTCAGAGCAGCAGCCTTCTGTGACTCGATCTCCTGTTTCTGGGTATCGAGGTCTGCATTTTTCTGTTGCTGCTGTAGGAGCTCTTCCATTTTCCTTTTCTTTATCTCGGCGAGCTCTTCATCCCTCATTGTCACACCGTTGTTCAGTACTTGCTAAGGGCAGGGATATCTCTCTCGAGGGACCCCATGACCTCCCTGGCCGTGTTGTCCAAGAGGGAGCGGCCTGTGCTGGTTATCACGCGGCCCTGGGTCTTGTTCTTTTTCACATATCCTAATTCTTCCAGTTGTTGAATGCATTTGCGTGCAACGGACCCGCTGCCTTTCCTGGCCCGGTTGGGTTTTGCCCCTCTATCTCTGCTCCCTCCGAACTCTGCGGTTAGGCGAGCTACCCCTATTGGCCCTTTCATGTAGACCTTGCGGAGCACGGCAGCTAGCCGCGTATACCACCAGTCTGGGTCATCGGGAGGCATCTCTTTGTGGACGCCTGTCTTTACATAGGGTGTCCACTCCGGAGCCTGGATAGTTTTATCCTCTTTCAGTTTGCGTGCTATGCTCTCTATCACGGAGCTCGCTGGTACGTCGTAAGCAGTGGTCATGCCACAATCTCCTCTGTGTGGGTTGAGGGAATGAGGTTAAACGGGGTGGTATATATAGTTATTTCGGGTTAGGCGTGCTATGGCCCAGCATGCCTATTCTGACCTATAACCCAGATGTTTCTTTCTCCTTCTTAACTCTCTCCACGAGTATCTTGGCCCCTATCTCTTTTCCTATTTTCTCGGCGTTGTCAAGATATTCTTTTGCCTTCTTGTCATCGCCTTTGTCGTGATAGAAAGCTCCCATCTCTAAATATATCTCTCCAAGAGTAAAGGGGCTGTTGGCGGCCTGTCCCATCTTCATGCTCTCCAAAAAGTTCTCTTCGGCCTTGTCCCATTCCTTCTTCATCCTGTAAGCTATACCGTACCCCTTGTAAGCGCCGGAGAGACCTATCCCATCCCCTATCCTCTTCAGTATCCTCAATGCGCCCTCTGCGTAGTTTATGGCCTTGTCAGGATCCCCTCCCTTTGCCAGGGCCTCCGCGGCGTTGAAGAGCGCCCACCCCATCATGGACTTGTTCCCTATCTTTTCGGATACTGCGCCTGTCTTCTTGAAGAAGGACACGGCATTCTTCCACTGTCCCATCTGAAGATATGTGTCGCCTATGTTGTTGTAGGCTCTAGCCAACTCCGAATATTCCTTTGTTTTGGTGAGGATGTCCACGCTCTTGAGGTAATAACGGAGGGCTTTGTTCAGCTCTCCTTTCTCATTGTATACATTCCCGAACTCTATGAGGATGACGCCCACCAAGGGGATATCCTTGGTTCCCTCGGCATATTTCAGAGCGTTGGAGTATATGGTGATGGCATTATCGAATTCCCCTCTCCGCCAGCTCACATATCCGAGCCCACGCAGGCTCTCGGCCATACCGTGGTCATCTTTTTTCTTCTTCTCCACGATATCCAAGGATGCATTGTACTCCTTCTCGGCCTTCTCCCAATTGTTCCTGGTACGGTGTACATCTCCCAGCCTCCTGTGGGTTTTGGCTAGGAGAATATCGTCCTTCGTTCTCTTGGCCAATTTGAGAGCATTGGAATATGATCCCAAAGCGGAATCCACCTCGCCAAGGGAATGGGCTACGCCCCCGTGTTTTAGCAGCACTCGGACCCTTTCCTTTTGCTTGGCGTTCTTCCCTTTCTTTCCTTTGCTTATTCTGCTAAGGGCCTCCAGGGACTTGGTGAAATGCTGTGATGCGTCCAGGGGGGCCATGGACATCATGGCCTGGTCGCCCGCTTTTTCCTGGTAGACCCACGTCTTTTCGTCATTTCCTGCCGCAGAGTATTGTTTGGCTATTGAGTATACTTCGGCTTCCATCGCTTCCAATGTGATAGCCAGTGCCAGATGGATGCTCTCCTTGTCCTCTATGCTGTTGTACACGAGGCTGTGGAGATCGGGATATTCGAACTTGTAGCTTCCATCCTCTTCTCTCAATAGTTTGCTGGCGGTGAGGGAAGAGATGATGGAGTGGACCTTCGATGCAGGCATATGGCCCTCTTGTGTCAAGACCTTTTCCAGCACCGATCTGGAGAATGTCTGTCCCAGGGATGCGCCATATTGGAGCACGGCCATGGAGTTTGTGTCCAAGCCTCTGACCTGGGAGACCACGATCTCTTTTAGACTCGTGGGTAGAGGTATGGATGCCAGGTCTATGTTCACATACCATTTCGGGTCGCTTCTGTCTATGTGCTGGTCTTCCATGATGGTTCGTATGACCTCCCGAACGAACAATGGGTTGCCCCTTGTCTCCTTGTAAAGGCGTTTGATGAAGAGAGTGGGGAGGTCGTCGACCTCCAGCATCCCTTCCACCATGTCCAGGACGTCCAGGGCGTTGAGCGGCTCCAAGGCAAGCAGGTGTGTGGTATCGTCCTCTTCTATCGTCAGTATCCTGAGCATGTGATCTTCAGAGAGGTCATCCTCCCTATACGCGCCTATCAGAAGTATGGGGAGCGAGTCTATGGAATCAACGAGGAAGCTGAGGAAATCCAGAGAGGACGCGTCAGAGACCTGCAGATCGTCAATGAAAATGATCAGAGGAATATCTTTTGCTATTGAGTGAAGCACATCTTCAATGGAGGCGAACAGGGACTGTTGACCCGAGGCCCCCTCTCCTTCGTGGGGAGAACTGAGTCCCATCACTATCTCTTTGCACCTCTTCACGTTGGCAGCGTAGGATTCCACCTCTTTGCCGTGCAGTTGGTGTCGGTCCAGCTCCATATACCTTCTAAGCAGTTTGGTGAGAGCTTCGTAGGGTTGATCGTCCTCGTTGCACTTGGCCTGTAATAATCTGGCATTTTTTATATTTCTATATATATGTTCTATGAGGTATGTCTTTCCTATCCCTGGAGGGCCGGGAACGAATGCGGCATGGCCTCTTCCCTTCAAGACCTCGGAAAAATACGTTTCCAATCTCTCTTGTTCTTCTTCACGCCCTACAAAGATATCCTTCAACATTCTGTCTACTCCAACGATGTAAGCCCAACACCCGTTACGCAGTTAGGCATTATAAATCTAATGGGAATGTTCAAGTATGGGCCTGGCGGGAGGGGAGGGGGGTTGCGCCGTTGTTACTGCGGAAGAAGGCCCAGTTCTATTCCCCTAAACTATGACCACGTCCTTCTCGTCCTTTATCTCCCTGAAATGCTTGCACCCGGACACTATCCTCGCCCCTTTTTGGCGGGCGGAGGCGTAGATGAGGCAGTCCATCGCCGGGAGTTTGAATCTCCCTCTGAGCTCCACGGCCTCCAGCGCTACTTCTTCGGACACTTCCACCACCTGGTAGTGGGTCTTGATGGAGTTGACGTATTCATGTGCCTTTTTCTTCCCCAGTTCCCGTTGGAGGGCAGCACCCACCTCGTAGATGGTGAGTGTGGAGATGTAGACCTCCTTTTCCTCTTCCAGCAGATCCCGCACCTTCTCCCCCTTCTTGGTGCCGCGGAAGAGTTCCATTATGGCGTAGGAGTCAAGCAGCAAGCTCATGCTCTTCACCGCGTATCTCGTCCAGCGCCTTCGTGTTCCTGATCTTCAGTGTGCCGAACAGCGTGAGGGGATCCCTTATAGGTATCAGCTCCACCCGATCCTCCTTGACCAACAGTTCGAACTCCTCTGTGTCCAGCCTTTTGCGTATTCTATTGGGGATGAGGATTCTGCCAAATTTGTCTATCTTCACCATTTCCGTCATATTTGCCACTATTAGAGATATTGGCAGCAATGGTATTTATGGGTTTCGCTTGCGATGGAGGTGCCGGGGGCTTTATGATGAAGGCGCTGGTAAGCCAGCGGAACGCATGAGCGTTCCAGCGTGCTGTTACCTGTGCACTTCTTACTCTTGCACCAAGGGGAAGGAGGGGGTTAGGAGTGTTGTTACTGCCGAAGGAAGGAGGGGGGACGGGGGGTTGCGCCGCTATCACTCATTCTCAAAGACCATACTCAAAGCAAAAACAAGATATATCATCCCACCAATGCCCGTGTGTGATATAGATGCCCAAGGTGGAACTTAAAGTGGCCAACGCCTACAATGAGGATGTAGGGAAAGGCTATGCCCGTTTGGATGCAGAGACCAGGATGTCCCTAGGGGTGGACGTGGGAGATGTGGTCACCATAACCGGTC
>DAOVJP010000241.1 GCA_030673205.1 Thermoplasmata archaeon | reverse complement strand
GGAGTGAGCATCATCTTGTGCACCTCTTCCCTGTTCTCGGTGTGCCCCAATACCCAGGCCAGTTTGACATAGGCGACCTCCGGAAGCATGTTCTCCGCTGGTTGGACGCCCAATTGGAGCAGGTCGCGACCCGTGTCATAGACATACATCTGGGTGAACCCCCACAATGTCTGCACGGTCATGTATACGTGGACACCCTCTTCCACCGCCCTGCGCAGGGGCTCGTATAGGGGTTTGTTCACGTGTCCCAGTCCCGTGCCCGCTATGACTATGCCCTTGTAGCCTTTGTCCACCAGGCTGTCCACCATGTCCGGGTGCATGTTCGGATAGTAGTATATCATGGCCACGCGCTCCTGGAACGCCGTGTCTATCTTCACATCCCTGTCCTTGCGTCGGCGTTTGTGATCATGGCGCAGATGTTTGATATATGGTTCTTTGGTGGGGTCCACCGTGGCCAGCGGTGTGTCCGCTATGGTGCGGAAGGTGGCGCGGGTGCTCGAATGCATCTTGCGCACCCTGGTCCCACGGTGCAAGAGGCAATAACTGTCAGAGGTTGGACCGTACATGCACACCATGACCTCCGCCAGGTCGCTATAGGCGGCTGTGGTGACCGCCGCCTGTAGGTTGAAGGCGGCGTCTGACGAGGGACGGTCTGACGAGCGTTGGCTGCCGACCATGACTATGGGCACCGGACTGTCCTGGACCATGAAACTGAGCACTCCCGCGGTGTGATGCATGGTGTCCGTGCCGTGGCCTATGACCACCCCCTCCACGCCCTTCTCTATCTCCCTTCCTATGGCTTCGGCGGTGGCCTTCCACTGGACCGGCCCCATGTTCTCGCTGAACACGCCGAAGAGCTTCTCCGTCTTCAGATTACATATGTCGGCCAGTTCCGGGACCGCACCATATAGCTCGCCGGGGCTGAATGCGGGTATGACCGCCCCTGTCCTGTAATCCAACCGGGAGGCTATGGTTCCTCCTGTGCCCAATAATGTGACGTGGGGTTTTGCGGGGTCCTTGGGGAACTCGGACTCCGGTATCTTGTAATGTGCCTCCCTGTACCCCTTTTCTTCCATGGAGATGATGGAATCGACAGCGAGTCCGATATTATATCCTGTCACCAACTTCAGAACGATGTGTTGGTCATCAGCGTTCTCGGAGCGGGGGAGTATGACCCCCCTGAACTGGCCCCCGGTGGTGGTGGTGTCCACGTCGCTCCACACCTTCACCCCTAGTTCCTTAAGCTTCGCCAGGGCCGTGCCGCGATATCCTTTGTGCTCATCCTTTGTTGACACGTCCGGCTCAATGCTGTGGGGGTAAAAAAGCTATTCCCAATGCAGGTCGAACTCGTGATAGGGGTCGCCCTTGGATATACAAGCGGTCTCTTCTATACTGACATTATTGGCTCCAGAGAGTTCGGCCACCCCCACAAAATAGCCGGAGAGGTATTTGCATTGATGTGGTCCTATGTTGAACTCCTCCAGTCGGAGCAAGGTGTGCCCGTGTTCATTCACCATGATCTCCAGAGATCCGATATCCCAGTGCTTATCCCAGCTCTGGCCGCTCTCTTTCACCACCTCCTCCGTTCTCTTGGTGTAACGAACCAGAAGGGCGAGTCGCTCAACATGGAGAGCGGCATACTTGCCCAGGGAGAACATCTCTTCGTTCCTCCCGGAAAAAAGCTCGTATACGCCATCCAAGAAGGCTATGCGCATCCTTATGGGATACCATTCCGTGTCCCGTATCTTATCTAGGTCCATCCACGCTCCTTTCTCTTTCATGTACGTGGTTATCTTGTTCAAACCCTGGCTCCCATATTTCTTCTTCACATATCCTATGTTGCTCTTGAACACTGCGCCCCTGCAATGGCCCACCGTCTGCGTCATCCCAAAACCTCGATAGTATATGGGCAGGGGTCTTAAAAAAGGTTTTGCGGCGTATGACCAGATCGATGTGGCCATAGCAAGGCCATGTGTAATGAATGTACTGAAAACATTTTTACCCCCCATCCTCCATGGTCGTCGTCATGCCCTCGGCACAGTTGGATTTCGAGGCACTTGGGTTCAAGTGCGGATTGGAGATACACCAGCAGATGCTCACTCCCAAAAAGCTCTTCTGCCGCTGCCCCGTACAGAACAGGAACGATGAGCCTGACATAACCATATTGCGACACATGCGGCCCACGCTCTCGGAGATGGGCACGTATGATGGCACCGCGCTCATGGAGTACAAGACCAAGAAACAGATATTGTACCAATTGTATGAGGACACGGTGTGCACCTATGAAATGGACGACACCCCTCCCTTTCCCATCAACCAGGATGCCCTGGACATAGCCCTGGAGTTGACGATGATGCTCGGCTGCAACACCGTGGACGAACTCCATGTGAGCAGAAAGCAATACCTGGATGGAAGCATACCCACCGGCTTCCAGCGCACGGCCATCACCGGGGTGGGTGGCTCCGTGCCCTTCGGAGAGAGGAAGATAGGGATACGGCAGGTGAGCATAGAGGAGGACTCCTGCAGAGAGATATACGATAGAGGGCACACCATATCCTTCAAGACCGACCGCCTCGGCACTCCGCTGGTGGAGGTGGTGACCGAGCCAGACATAAAGCATCCACGGGAGGTGGCGGAGGTGGCTAGCCTGTTGGGCAGGGCCATGCGCGGAACCGGAAAGGTGGTACGGGGAATGGGGGCCACCCGTCAGGATGTCAATGTGAGCATAGAAGGCGGGCAGAGGGTAGAGATAAAAGGCGTGCCGAAGCTCCAATGGATGGAGACGCTAACGGCCAATGAGGCACGACGGCAAAAGGCACTATTGGACATACGGGAGGAGTTGAAGAAAAGGGGAGTGAATGCCGAGTCGTTGGAGACGAAGAAGAAGCTGGTCACCGGCGTGTTCGGCAGCACCCGCTGGAGCCCGCTGGCCGACGCAATAAGCGATGGTGGTGAGACAGGGGCCGTGCTCCTGCGGGACTTCCACGGCATACTTGTTTGGGAGACCCAGGAGAATGTTCCATTCTTACACGAGTTCATGGGAAGAGTGCGCGTCATAGCCTGTCTGGATAGCGAACCTAACCTGATGGACATGAGCGGCTTGGAGAGGGTGCTCAGGGCGGAAGAGCTGAGGACGCTTAAACGAGCCATG
>DAOVJP010000046.1 GCA_030673205.1 Thermoplasmata archaeon | reverse complement strand
GTGTATCGCTCATCTATTCGGAAGACCATGTCATCCATCGACCCTCTACGACCAGCCCGGAGAATCCCGAAAGGATCCTCAGGGTGGTCAGATACATACAGAACAAACGGGAGATCATGGGTAAGAACGTGAGTATGCTAACGGTATTCTCTCCGGCTGAGATAGAGGATATAACGCGAGTCCACCAGGAAGGATATGTGAAATTTGTCAAAAATTATTGTTCAAGAGGAGGAGGTTTCCTTGGGGACAGCACGTATTTCACACCCGGTACCTTCGACGCGGCCCTCATGGCCGCAGGGGGCGCGATCAAAGCCGCCCAGGTCGTCATAGATGGGACAGCGGACATGAGCTTCGCATTGATCAGACCTCCTGGCCACCACGCCAAGAGTGACAACTACGGAGGATTTTGCATATTCAACAACGTGGCTGTGGCCATCCGGCGTTTACAGTCCGAGAAGAAGATAAAGAAGGTCATGGTCGTGGATTGGGACGCCCATGCGGCCAATGGTACCATGGAGATATTCTATGAGGATCCAAACGTGTTACTGGTATCCATCCACACGGACCCGAAGGGGTTCTACCCCAGCGACGGCTTTTCCCATCAGATAGGGAAGGGAAAGGGGAGGGGTACAACGGTGAATGTGGAGATGCCCCCTGGCTCCGGGGATGATGAATACAAACTGGTCATGGAAGAGATAGTGGAGCCGCTCTACAAACAATACAAGCCAGACCTTTTGGTGGGGTGCATAGGCTTCGACGCTCATTTCAGCGAGGAACTCACGCCATTGAACCTCACATCCCAGGGCTACCACCATTTCGTTTCCTCTCTCTGCGAGCTCTCTGCTAACCACATGATGCTCTGCCTTGAAGGGGGATACAACTGGTACAACCCTCGACTCGCCCACACGGTGATCAACGCAATGGTGGGGAAGGCTCCCCCATATACCGATGACGTGGATATACTCAGCTCTTCCGTTGTGAGGGAACGGAAGGTGAACAAGGTGACAAGGCAGAAGATCGCATCCCTCAAAGAATCCCTTAGGGACTATTATACGTGGTGATCTCCCTCTTTCTCTCCCCCAACCCCTTCTCCTTCCTCCCCTGTTCTCTCCTCTCCACCCACCCCTTCTCCATTTGTTCTCTTTTCCTCCCCATCATCTTTCTTCCCTGCTAGCGCGTCCAGAGACTTTCTCATTCCTCTGACCTGCAGCAGGGCGACGATAAGGAACAATAGCAGGAAGGGAACTATGAGCGATCCCCATATTATCAGGTCCATATGCCTACCGCTGAGCAATCCGCTTCCCTCAGCATTCAGCGTACGGACCGGGCTGTGCGCGGTATGATCGCCATCCGATGCGGTGAAATAGAAGGCAGATGGCCCTTCTATCATCTTGATCCGGAATGAATATTCCTTGCCATCCGTATAATTCCTATCATCCGGGTTCACCTCTATCATGTCATAGGCCTGCCCCTCTATGACCACCCTGACATAGAGGGCGGTATCGTTGTCCGCATCCCTGTATGTGGCCGTAAAAAGGAAATCGCTCCCTGCCGTGCCTGTTGATGGCGTCACGATACCGGATACCACGGGGGCGTGGACCTCATCCTCTTCCTGAGCCAAACACAGAGGGCTCTGCGCTAGGGCGAAGAGAGCTAGGGAGAACAGAACTAACAGTGCAAAGACGCTGTTCCTTCTCATCGTTTCTTCCTCCTGAACCGCTTTATCAACGTCTCCGCCACCAATACCAGAGGATCGAAGGCGTCGTTCACCGGCGGACAATATGCGATCTCGGTCCTGACCAGGTCGGAGAGATGAAATCCCGCAGTTATTGCAATGGCTACCCTGTTCACCAACTCGGCAGCGCAGGGGCCAACCACCTGCGCACCTGCTACCTTGCCATCCTCCATCGCCACGAGCTTGATCGTAACCTCCTCTCCACCCATATAATCTGGCTTGGCCCCTACGGTTATCCTAGCCGAGCCACCTCCTTCCAGGTCGCAGGCACGTATGCCCGTGGATGCGAACTGTACGCCACCTATGACAGTAACGAACGCCCCTAGGCTCCCCGGATATCCTGTTTCTTCCCCTGCAATATTGAGGCCAGCCACTGCGCCCTGGGCGAGCGCGGGAGGAGCCAACCGTGATGCCATTGGTTTCCCGGTGACCCTGCTCCAACTTTGGATGCAATCACCAACGGCGTAGATGTCTGGATCGTTGGTGCGCATGTGCTCGTCCACCACTATCCCCATTTTCGTGGTCTCCAATCCTATGGCCTGGGCCAGGTTGGTTTCCGGGGCGACGCCCATAGACAGCAGCACGGTGTCCACCACTATCCTATCGCCGCCAACTTCGATGGCTTCGACCTTCCCCGTTCCTTCTATCTTTTCCAGGGGGGCGGAGAGTCGGATATCTATACCCCCGGGGAGGGCCTTGGATACCCTTTTTGCCATATCTGTGTCGAATGCCACGGGCAGAAGGTGTGCCATCTTCTCAACCAGGACCACCTTCTTACCTCTCGCATGGAGGGCCTGTGCCAGTTCCAACCCTATGGCACCGCCACCCACCACCGCCGCCCGTTCTATATCTGGTAGAGCTTCAAGTAGTCGGTCCAGGTCCATGGGCCGTGTGAAAGTGTATATTCCCTTCCCCAACAGAGAGGGCTTGAATGGGATGGAAGGAACGAGAGGCATCGCGCCAGTGTCTAAGATCAGAGAGGAATAGGCGATGACCTCTTCTGCCCCTCCTGCTCCTCTCACCCTAACGAGTTTCTTCTTCCTGTCTATGGAGATCACCTCGGTCTCGGAGAATTTCTTCAACCTTCCGTTCTCTGGAAAGGAGTGCTTCAGCACTTTGTGCTCTTCGACCTCGCCAGCCAATACGTAGGGCATGCCACATGGAGAGTATGTGTCGAAACCCTTCCTGTCCACCACCACGATATCAGTGTCGCGATCAGCACCCAATATAGCTCGGATAGCACCCACCGCGCCCGTGCCGAATCCCACAATTACGACGTCCATGGCCCTCCGTTATTCTTTCCCTTTATAATAACTATCCCTCTTCTTCTTTCTATGGCGCTTCGTACGTTTCTGCGTACCTGCTCCTCTACCGAACCATACGCTTTTACGTACCACTTCCCCCATCAACCCACACGCTCCTGCGAACCTTATAACACGTTACAATTATACTACGCCCGCACGAAAAGTATAATAGCGCGGATGCGCATAGGCAATCAGCCCGGAGGCGGCGGAGAGAAGGTTCCACTATGGCCAAGAAGAAGAATGGAAAGAAAGGGGCTAAAGAACCTAAAGAAGAGGCTTCTAAAGATAATGGAAGGAGCAACGGGGAGGATGAGGAGGACGATGCCCTTTTCTCTTGGAGTGCCTCGAACGGCAAAGAGACCAACGGTCTTAACGGACTCATGCGGGAAGTGGAAGAGCTCGCGGAGAGCGAGGATGAGTTCGAGGGGACGCCCGCCGAAATAGAAGCGGGAGAAGAAACCAGCGACATCGAAATAGAAGAAGAACCAGCCGAAATAGAGGCGAAAGATGACATCAGCGACATCGAAATAGAAGAAGAGCCCACTGAAATAGAGGCAGTAGAGCCACCCTTTGAAGATGCGATAGCAGAGATCCCGGAGAAAGAGCCAAAAGAAGAGGTGCAGCTTGCGGCACCAGAGCCCGCTCCACCCGTGATCCAGGTAGTTCATGAACCTCACAAAGACAAGAGAGATAAGGGGAAGGGAAAGAAGAAGGCGAAGAAGAAGAAAAAAGGCGGGTTGTTCGGAGGGCTCTTCCATCATGAGAAGAAAACCGCACCGAGACCGGAGCCAAAGCCTGCAGCTACTCCGACGATCGCCCCCCTAGCCGTAGATACGAGAGAGGAAGTGGAGATAGCCCCACCAGAGGAAGTTCCTGTGGAAGAACCGATCTTTGAAGAGCCAGCTATGGACGAGGGGGTTGAGGAAGAGGCCATCAAAGAAGAAGCGATCACAGAGGCCACAGAAGAAGAAGCGATCACAGAGGCCACAGAAGAAGAAGCGATCACAGAGGCCACAGAAGAAGAAGCGATTGAGGAAGAAGTGATCATCGAAGAAGAAGCGGTTACAGAGGCCACAGAAGAAGAAACGATCATCGAAGAGCCAGCAGAGTTGGAAGTCGAGGATGAGTTGCCTGAGGAATTGCCGGAAGAGATACCTCTGGAGACCCCGGTTGAAACAGGTGTCATGGCAGAGCCTGCCGTTTCCCCAGAGGTGCTAGCTGCCCTGGAAGAAAGAGAGTCCGCGCTGATAGAGAGGGAGGAGAGGAATAAGGAGTTGATAGAGGCCGCTGAACATAGGAAAGCGGAACTCGATGAACAAGAGGCAACGATAGAGCAAAGGAGAACGGAGCTCGATGAACAAGAGGAGATCCTAGAGCTGAAGCTGAAGGAGATCGAGGAGGAGAGGGAGCTGGCTGAGGCCACCAAGCATGAGGCTATACGCATTCAGACAGAACTGGATGAACGACAGGCCGAGGCCGAGGAGATAATGCGAGCTGCTTCCTTGAAGGAGCGGGAGTTGGAGGCAAAGACGGAGGCCCTCCACGAAAGGACGAGACGCGTGGATGATAGGGACAAAGTACTGTTGAAGAAAGAACAGGATTTCACGGTAAAGGAAGAGAAGGTCACTAGGAGAGAAGAATACATCCAAACCCGCACGGAGGAGATAGAACAGCGTTTCGAGGAGCTGGATAGCCGACGGGCGGAAGTGGACACTCGTAAATCCGACCTGGACGATAGGGAGGCGGGGATAACCGCCGCAGAAGAAGAGATAGGAAGGGAGAGGCGGCGTCTCTCGGAAGAGAAATTGGATTTTGTCAAGGAACAGAACGAAGTATCCGCAGCCAGAAAGAAGATGGCAACTAAGGAAGAGGAGCTGTTGACGATCCACAATGAACTGAGCAACAAGGAAGCATCTTTGAAGAGACTTCGTTCCGACATAGAGAACGCAGAGACAGGGATGATACAACGCTGGGATCAGCTCCAATCCCTAGAGCAAGAGATAATGGGGAGGAAGAAGGATGCGGATGAGATAGAATTGAAGCTCATAGAGAAGGAGAAGGAATTATACGAAAGGGAGCGAATAATGGATATGACCTAGGCCTACCCTAGACTCTCTTTTCTGTAGACGCAAAACACCCTGGTCAACGTGCCGTGTACCTGTTCTTCGTACCTCTCTCTGAGAACAAAACCCCCCTTTTCAGCAGGTATCTCCATGGTGTCAGGGAATACCATCGCCATGTAACGTCCCTCCTCCAAGAGTTCTCCCGCTCTGCAAAAACAGGCGTCGATCAGGCCGGAGGCACCCGATCCAACGATCCTCGTGGACCGGCCATATGGGGGGTCGGTAACCAAACCGCTCACCCCTCCTCCCATCTCTCCATCCCGCCCCATATTCTGATCGAGGAACGTATCGTTCACATCGTGGACGAATACCTCTCCACTCAGGCCAAAATGAGCGAGGTTCTCCTTCGTTCCCTGGACCATGTCCTCCCTCACATCGCTTCCCATGGCCTTCATCCCCATCATCCCTGCCTCTATCAATATCCCTCCTGTGCCGCAGAAGGGGTCGTACAATGCCTCTCCATCTTCCAGCCTGGCAAGGTTGATCATGGCCCTCGCCATCTTCGGATGGATGGATATGGGCGAGAAGAAAGGGCGCCGATCCACTTTCCGGGCCTCCGTTTCCTTTCTATCTATAGTCCCTCTCCTCACCCCCATATACAGTCCCCTTCCTGCCCATACCTCCACTATCACCTCAGGGTCTTCCAGATCCACCTTTCCCCCTAGAAGCATCCTGCCCAGTTCTTTTCTCATCCCCTGTAATTCCACATCTTTACTTCCCCCATGGAGGCGATGCGTAGATACGGCGAACCTCTTCCCCTTCACACGGGGAGAGAGTGCGCCTATGGCGCCATCCATCACAGTGCGGTTATGTTCAAAGCTCTCCCCATCCTCCGAGGACATCTCCATCATCACCCTATGTGCCAATCCAAGGCGGTTGTGGAAGATCGAGGAACGGTTGGATGGACATTTTATGCGTATCAGTCCCTCTTCCACCTTCTCAAGTTCTTTGGCCCCAACCACCTCCGCAAGGGCACGGACCTCGCCTTCTCCCATGGCATAGTTCTCGCCGGATAATTGTATGAGAAGTTTCTCCAGTTCAATTTCCATGGGCCTCAGCTCATTGGATGGACGCTGTTATCTCTTTCATCCCTTTTAGCAGGGCGGAGGTATCGTCCTCCGCTTTTGCAACACAGGCCAAGAGCTTCCTCCTTCCTGCAGGGACCACCAATATGCGGATCCCTTCTCCTTCCACCAGTACTGATTCTGGTCTCCCGCCGCCGAACTCTTTGTTGGCTGTGGCAGAGGCACCGAGTATGGTGGCGCACATTATGGAAAATGTCTGCACGCACATTCCCGAAGGTAGCCCCATCGACAATGGCTCTCCGTCTATCCCCACGACAGCGGAGGCTATTAGAGAAGGGAACTTTTCCATCAACAATCTATCCTCATCCATATATGTCCCTCCTATACCTTGCTCTCCTCCAATACGAAAGTGCATTGTTTTGCACCTATAGCTAAGCATTCGGCCTCCTTGCAACCGAACATACGATCGGTCTTGATCTCGTATATGCGCTTCATGATCCCTCTCATCCTATGGCATGTCGGCGTGTTGTTCGAGAATGATTCCACGCTGCCATGCACGACCGCTGTTCGGTAATGGAATTCTACGTCCTCCACCCACCCCCTAGCCTTGAGCACTTCTCCTGCGACCTTGAAATAATCCTCTGCATGCTCCTTAGCTATCTTACCGATGCTCTCTCCTATGACACAACCCTCCCTGAAGAACAGACCGTGGGAGGCATAGGACATGATGCCCTCATACACATCCCTTATTCCCTTCAACTCTTCAGACGTTATCTTCACGAAGCGCATGGCATCTCCGACGTGTAAGGCATAATCCGGGGTAAAAAACTTGTGGTACGTTTTTGTCTGACGCAAGATGATCTCTTGTTCACCCCCATTATATGCCAATCGTAGGCAAAGATATTTATACTATGTCACACATATCTTTGTCAGACGTTTTGTCTGATAAGCGTCTGCCAATAGAGTAGTACGGATGGGATGCACAATATGACAAAGAGCCGCTCCAATGGATATCAACTCATCGCTCCACCACCAGCCCAATTATATGCGCTCACCGACCCCGAGGATGAAACAGCATGGGATAAGTTCATGTCCTTTCTCAGCGGCGTCAAGTATACCTTCGCCTTATCCATCATGCTGTGGTGGCTTCCTATCATAGGTCAATGCGTGGCAGGATATGTGGGCGGGAGGAGAGCAGGCTCTCCATACAGGGGGTTCCTAGCCGCCATAACACCCGTATTGGTGTTCATTGGGATATCATACCTCATCAATGGGACCCCACTTCCCACAGAGAACCCGATCCTCGCCGCAAGCGCTAGCCTATCCACATCCTTGTCCTCCGTCATTCCTTTCCTCGTCCCATACCTCAGCTTCTCCGGCCTATACCTGGGTGACTTCATGGGGGCGCTTCAGGATACCACCATGCTGAGGGTGAGCACCTATACTGTGGTCATAGTGTTCGCGTTCATAGGCGGACTGATGGCAGACCAGAGCAAGAAGGAGTTCAGGAACGTGTTCAAGATGGTCTCTCCCGTGAACATCAAAGGAGGCCAACCTGTTTGGACCAATTATCCTAAGGGGCAGGCACCTGTATCCTTCGATTCCATGCGTTCCGTCCCCGCCGCCTCAGCTTCCAAGAAGAAAAGCCCAGGCATCGCAACAAAGACTGCAAAGAAGAGCGGAGGGGCAAAAACTAAAGCCAAAAAACCAAAGGCCAGCAAAAAAGCTAGTCCTATCAAACACTAAGAAAAGGGCCTATGCTCGCGCCCCCTGTTCTCCCCTCTCACAGTATCCTATTCCTCTTCGTCGGGGACATCTTCGACCTCGGCAACGGAAACGAAGTCGGGAGGCACCTCTTTGGTGAGATATACACTGCTACAGGCCCTCATTATTATGTTACCATCATCTGAACTGGTCTTAGCATCCACAACCAGAATGACCGGGTCATCTACCCGATGCAGGCCCGCGATCTTAGCCTTCGCGTAGGTGGAGCTGAGATGCACCATCAGTCGATCGGAGGGCCGTATGCCTGTTTCCATGACCAGGGCCACTTCTTCCTGGGTTGTGGGATAATAGAGGGAGTCGGGAGTGTCATCGGTGGGAAGGTCCAGTTCTATATCCACGGAATGCCCGTATGTAGCTCGG
>DAOVJP010000057.1 GCA_030673205.1 Thermoplasmata archaeon | reverse complement strand
ATCCTTTCCACTCTCCATGCACCCCTCCACGGTGGCGGAGAGGAACGGCGTGGGTTTCAACACCTGATGCACCCTTTCAATGGTGCTTGCCCCTCCGCACATATGCCCCACAAAATATGCTATCTGTTCACGAAGCGCTCCGAGCACATCCTCCATGGATCTGAACTTACGAGGGTCGGGGGTTGGGGCGCCCTGCATATCGGAGAGCAGTCTGCCCTTTCCACCGTTCAACGCGGTGTCGAGGCATGCGCCCAGGTTCATCAGTGCGGCGTCCGTGCTCCCGTATGTCTTGTAGGGTATGGTTATCTCCACACACCCCACCGTGGCATAGTTCTCCGCGTCCGAGGCACTGACACCCACGGATACGAGCCCCGGTATCACGGTCTTGTCGTTGAAGAAAGAAGGATGTGCCGCACCCTTGGCTAGCGATTTGGCCGCTCTGGTCATTAACTCCTCTGGCGTCCCCCCGTGCACTCGGAGATGAACATTGGGTTGTCGGGTCTTGACCCGGTCCATGGCATCCAGCACAAGGTATGTGATCTGGTTGGTGGCATCCTGCCCTCCTACAGAGCCACCTATGGTGACGGCCTGGATGATGGGCATTCCCTCGAATGCCAGGGTTGCCTCGGAATCGAACAGCGGTATGGATTGGCTCATCTTGATGAAGAGACATTCCAGAAGTTCGAGGGTCTCTTCTCTCTTCAGCCTCTTTTCCTTGACATCCCGTTCATAGAATGGGAGCATGTACTGGTCGAACCTGCCCAGACTTATTCCCTGTTCATAGCTCTCTATGTGGGCTATTACCTGGCTGAACCAAAGGGTCTGGAGGGCTTCGTGGAAGGTGTTCGGAGGCTTGGAGGCGTTGTTGCACACCCGTGCTATCTCCAACAACTCCTTCTTCCTTGGCGGTTCGTCTTCCCTCTCTGCGAGTTGGGCGGCGAGGCGGCCATACCGATCCGCAAATATGCCATAGGCATCGCACACTATGAGCAGGGCGTTGTAAAAATCACACTTCTCCTTGTCCTCCGGCCCAAGGTCAGCGAGCTTTGCTTCTGCTTCCTCCCTTATCCCATCATATCCGATGGCCAGTATCTTTGGATGATCCATGATGACGTGGGATATACCGGCCACCTCGGTCAGGATGAAGGCCCCTATGCTTTCCATGAGGCTCCTGGTCTTGAGGTCCATCTCTTTGCTGGCCCTGTCCAGAACGGTCTTTCCCTGCCAGTATGCCATTATATCTCGCAACTCCCCTTTCTCCTCATCCATTATCTTGAACGGGTTGATGTCCCGGGAGTCCAAAGTATCCAGCTCCGCGAGTATCCTATTTCCTATGAGTTCCGGGAACACGCCGGCGCCGAGGGGTTTGGAGGTCATGTTGCCCACGATCAGTTCATCCGAGTATATGTTGACATCCATGTTGGCCAGTATGTGTCGTAGGGCCTTGGCCTGACGGATGATCATCGAGCCACCCTCTGTGTCCTTGAAGCTATCGGTGAGATACCTGGCCCGTTGGGTGCATACCTCATATTCCCCTGCAAATAGACGGTTCCTCAGGCGGTCCACGCGGTCCCGCGCGGGGGGCGTGGGGGAAGGAGAGGGACGGTCTCGTCCTGCTTGGTCTGTCTGGCCTCGTCCTGCTTGGTCTGTCTGGCTTTGTCCCGCTTGCTTTGCCCGGCCTTGTCCTGCCCGGCCTTGTCCTGCTCCCCTCTTTTCTTCTTCGGGTCTATTGGCACCCCACGCTCCTGGCAGAGTTGTTTGTATATGCCTATGGCCCGGGGCAGGCTCCAGGTGGTCTTCATTATGACCCCCACGCTCCCCTTGGTCCTTATCTTGCGGAGCGCAAAGGAGGATACTATGCCCTGTCGGCCAGTGTATATGCCATGGAAAGTGGCCATGGTCATCCGGAGAAGCAGATCGTAATCCTCTCGTTCCCCACGGGAGATTGTCAGATCGCCCTGGCTCCTGGTGTCTATGGAGAGCCATAGATCATGGTCGGTGATGTTCATCGCGACCACTGTCCTCAAGCCCAACCACAGGTCGCGTATCTCCTCGTCCTGGAGCTGTCTGCGAAAGAACTCTTCCACGAACTCGCTGGCCTCTTCCTTTGTTTCGAACACGGTTATCGCTATTGCAGGGGTAGATAATATGGTTTTGCCTAAAGAGGGCCATTGCAATCTCAACCCACCTTGTTCAAAGACCATCAAAGAGACCATCGAACTAGTCTTAGAGGTAAGGAACGAACAAGCCTCGATATTGGGCGAGTTGTTCAGGGCGGACATAATCCATGTCTAAGCTGCCAGTCACTCCCTAGACATTCTCTCACCTCCCCCTCATCCAAACCCCTATATACCTCTCCTTCAATCCTCGACCATGGCAGTCATCACTTTGGAAGATGTGGCTCGGGTGGACCCGTCCGGTATGTATGCCACGGTGCTGTCCTCTCCGGAGGCTTTCCGTTCTCATCTGAGGCCAGCGCCTTTCTCTTTGCCTCCTTTCCCTCGTATGCTGTTCACTGGCATGGGGGGTTCTGCCATAGCAGGGGATGTGCTAGCAGGTGTGTTGGAGGAGGCTGGGGCTCCTGCGGAGATAGTGGTCCGTCGTTCCCGTGATCTTCCGTCCTGGGTGGATACGGATACCCTGGTGCTTCTTTCCTCTTATTCCGGGAATACGAAAGATGTTAACATGTTAGCGCGTCAGGCGTTGTCCCGCGGCCTCCAGATGGTGGCGGTCACCTCCGGCGGTGAGCTGTCCCGTTGGGCGGAGGAGAATTCCATCCCCTCGCTCCTTCTTCCGTCCGGTATCCCTCCCCGAGCAGCCTTCCCACAGGCTTTGGCCACGTTGTTCTCGCTCATCTCTTCCGCCCATGACCTCCCGCTGCTGGAACAGTGGTGTGTAGAGGCGGCAGAGGATCTCTCTGCCCTCGCATCCTCTCTGGGCGTGGAGACAGAGGACAACCCGTCTTTGGCTCTGGCCACATCTCTCAACGGTGCTATACCTGTGTTCTACGGCGCGGGCCATCTGCTCCCGACTGCCAGAAGGGCTGCCGCGCAGTTCAACGAGAACGCGAAGAGCCTAGCCTTCCATGGGGCCGTGCCCGAGATGGAGCACAACGAGGTGGTGGGATGGGATCAGAGGAGAGAAGGGGTCGTGCCTGTACTCATACGGAGAAAAAAGGGAGAGGAAGGCTCGCCCCGCGATCTGGAAGCGAAGCACATGGACATCATCGCGAAGGAGTTGGAGGGGAGCGGAGGATGTTTGGAGCTTCTGGCAGAAGGGAGGAACCCTCTATCGGAGGTGTTGAGCGTGGTGTTCAAAGTAGACATGGCCAGCGTATACTCTGCGGTGCTCAAGGGAGTGGACCCGACGCCGGTGGAGGCCATCCAGCGTATCAAATCTGCATTCTCATCTTAGGTTCGCCCTCGTCCTCGGTCTCTTTGCCGGGCTTCCGCCGTCTGAGCGAGAAGAAGAGAAAGAGGACGCCGCAGGCCACTATGACTATTCCCAACATCTGATGTATGGGAAAGCTTTTTGTCGTCTCCTCGGTGACATGGAATACCTTTTCCACGCCGTTGTTCCCCTCGTTCTCCTCTTCCAATATGTTCTCCCCGTCGGCCTCGATGGATATGGTGTAATTGCCCACCGCTGGTTTTCCCCATGGGATCACGAGTTCCAGGCGTTCGCCTGGCATCAGGCTCATCTCTTCCTCGCTCAACACCGTTTTGGAACCGGAGAAGGGTTCCACGGACACGGTCAGGGGGATATCGAGGACAGCGGCATCGCCCAGGTTGACAAGCTCCACATGGATCTCTAACGAGTTCCCGTCGCTCGTTGTCTGGACGGTTATGTTTCCCACGTATATGTCTGGGTAGACAACGGGAAGAACGATATTCGCCACTAGGTTGTTCGTGAGGTCTATGGATTGGTTGTGAGTGTAGTTGTGTGGGGAGGTGGCGTTGAATCCCTCCTTGTTCACCTTCAGGATGTATTCGTATTCTGTTACCGTCCCGTTGTCCCACACCGCAGCGGATTCCAGAAGGATGTCGACATAACCGTGGATGTTGGTATATCGGGTGGCCTGAAAGCTCTGTAGTGAGCCCGATATATTGTATTGGCCTTCCACCACGATCTTGGCGCTAGGCACTCCATTCTCATCGGAATCGTTCACCCGTACTTCCAGTCGGGAGTTATGGGCATAGGCATATTCATTCCCAATGAAGGTGTTTGACCCCCAGCTGGCCGGGTCCGATGCCCAGGGGATGCGGGCGTCCATGGATAACAGGCCATAGCCGTTGTGGCCAAAGGTGGTTGTGTTGGAGAATACCGTGCTGTACTCGGCAAACACTCCATCGAGGGTGTTGTTATTCACCTGGCACTGCTCAAGGGATAGGATGGAATCGGCGATGTAGGCCCCGTCTATGTTCGATGAGAGTTTCACCTCCTCCAATACAACAATGGAAGAGAATAAGTATAGGCCGTACCCTCTGGCGGTACTGGAGCATCCTCCGGTGTTGCACTCTCCATCATTGGATGTGATGGATACGTTGTACATGCTCACGTTGGATGTGATGGCCCGGAAACCGTCCCCGTTGTCGAAGAATGCACTATATGATATGGCGGCCTTCGCCTCGTACATGTACATCCCCCATGTCGTGTCGTTGATGCTCATGTTGGACAGTATGGCCTCTGCGGCGTACATGCCTATGCCAATGTCGCAGTTGTATATGTCCACCCCGTCCCCGTGCAAAGTGGAGTTCTCATAGGCGGCTAGGCCGACATACGCGTCGATGAATGAGCAGTTGAGCACCTCTAGGGCGGAATTCTCTCCCTGCAGGCCTCCCGAGAAGGTGGAGTTCAAAGCCTCCAGTGTTCCGTTGGACAAGTACGTCCCGTTGGCTATGGTGGTGTAGCTGTCGCGTACCTCTATTTCCGCTCCCTCGCCTGTCAGGTAGACGGCGTTGAGGGTCACGTTCTCCAGCACCAGTGTGCTCCCTTCTTTCACTAGAATAGAAGTGGCTTCCAGCGTACAGTTCCGGATGGTGAGGGTCGAAGCATTTTCCACTGTCAAATTCCCTTCGATGATCCGGTCCTCATCCCAGAGGGTATCTGTGGTAACGGATTCATCCTCTGTTTCCTGCGCGAGTGTAATATGGAACATGAAGGAGGGGACCAAGATGACGGTCAGCAGCATGGTGGCAAATATGAGAGAGGTTGAGGTTCTCATG
This sequence comes from Thermoplasmata archaeon, assembly GCA_030673205.1. Taxonomy (GTDB): domain Archaea; phylum Thermoplasmatota; class Thermoplasmata; order JAGHBH01; family JAGHBH01; genus DAOVJP01. Next base: position 2,514 of record DAOVJP010000057.1, on the reverse strand, counting down.
AGAGGTTCCACAGGTCCGTGGGTTATATGATTTGCGGTAAATGGGAGATTGTGGGCGGTGGGGGCGGCGTTGAGGGATGTTGGCGTTGGTCTGGGAGTGGGAGGCATGCAGGGAATGGTTGAGCGGTGTTGATTGAGATGTTGATATGAGGGTGATGCAGATTAGCAAAAAGGCAGATGAAAGAGGCGGGAGAAACCGGTTCCAGGGCCATAACGACCAAAAGTTTTTAAAAGGGAAGGCAGCATAGCTATGAGTAGGGTGAAAGGAATGAACCAAAAATTGTTTGCGATGATCGTTGCAATGCTCTTCATAGCTGTGGCATCCGCCGGTTGTTTAGGCGGAGACAAGGATGATAAAGGACCAACAGGATCTACCACGACGACCGAGACGTCTGCCGGTATCATACCTCCAAAGAGCGGATGGATATCCTCTCCGGATGCCGTAGATGTAGTTGAAACGGAACACAGAGAGAACTTCACCACCCCTGGGCCGGTCATCTCCATGACAGTGACCGTCCGGATAGAGGACAGCGACGCCGCTCACGCGGAGACGGATGATCCGAGCGATCCCGACACTGCCAAAGTAACGGTTTCCGACGGTGCTAACGGCAGTATGAGCCAGACCATCTCCACCACCACGGGTACCTACACCTTTGAGCTCGGGGTCAACGGGAGTGAAGAAGCCGCTTTCGGCACAAACTGGGTCATCGAGATAAAGGGCATGGAATTCGGCGGAGGCAAGGAGACCAGCCCCGGCCCATTTGGCGTTGCGATGGTTCTTGTATTCATCGATCAGGGCCTAGCCTGGTCCATCGAGGGCAAATACACCTATGCGATGGCATCATGATAGACGCAGATCGTCCTTATTGCAACCCCCTTCCGCTGTTCCTCTTTTTGTATATCTATTAGCTTAAACAGATGCTTCTGTTCGTGTCTCGACCGAAAGTTCTTAAAGGGGGCCTTCATACCCGGAAAAGGTGATAGGAATGAACCACAAGTTGTTTGCGATGATCGTTGCAATGCTCTTCATAGCCGTGACATCCGCCGGTTGTCTGGGCGGAGATGATGACTCTGGACCAGATGATTCTCAACCGAAGATCGAGGTTTCTTCAGGTATCGTACCTCCAAAGAGTGGATGGATAGCGTCTCCGGTTGCTGTGGATTCGGATACTGTGGAGCAGGAACACACAGAGAACTTCACCACCCCTGGACCTGTTGTATCCATGAGCGTGACCGTCAGGATAGAGGACAGCGACGCCGCCCACATGGAGACGGATGATGGGAGCGATCCCGACACTGCCAAGGTAACGGTTTCCGACGGCGGCAACGGCAGCATGAGTCAGTCCATATCCACCTCCACGGGCACCTATACCTTTGAGTTCGGGGTCGCCGGGGGCGAAGAGGCTGCTTTCTGCAAGAACTGGGTTGTCGAGATAAAGGGCGTGGAATTTGGCGGAGGCAAGGACGCAGGGGGTGTCGGCCCATTCCCCGGTTTGATCATAGGCACCACATACTACGACCAGGGCCTGGCATGGTCCATAGAGGCCAAGTATACCTATGTGGCTTCTGAGTAGGCCCTTCTTCAAACCCCTTTCTTGTTCTCACTTATTCCATTGCCTAGAGTGAGAACAAGGTTTGCGGAGTCGGCTCCGCATATTCCATTCTTCTATCTAAGTAGTTCTTCCAATGCCATTTTCTCATCTTCGCCAGTGTTCATATCATGGAATGTACAGACCCCATTCTCCATACCCCTAGGGCCTATGAGCACTGCCGTCCTGGTGTTTCGAGAGGAGGCGTATTTCATCCCCTTTTTCAAACTCCTGCCCATGAGGTCTATGTCCACCCTATGCCCTCTCCTCCTCAGGCTAGAGGCAACGGCCAGCGCCGTCTTTAGTGCCTCCTCCTTTATGGGGATGATGAAATAGTCCAGTGATGGCGGCTCGACTTTGATGTCTTCCTTTTCCGCCGCCAAGAGGAGGCGGTCGAACCCCATGGCAAAGCCCACAGTGGCCACGTCCGTGCCTCCGAACAGGTGGGCTAGACGGTATTCTCCCCCTCCGCATATCTGCTTCTCGGCCCCCAGGGCGGGTGCGTCTATCTCGAACACGATTCCAGTATAATAGTCGAGGCCTCGAACGACAGCCAGGTCCGGCCTGACCGCTTCCACGCCGATCCATTTCAACAGCTCACGTACCCGGACCAGGCGTTCTACACATTCCTGTGCCCCGGCCAATCCTTTGATATGGGGGAGGGCGGCCTCTATGTCATCTGCCTCCTTCACCACGGACATGATGGTGGAAGCGTTCTCGGCCCCCACCTTTCCTATGAGAGCAGTGTGCAGCTCTTCCACTTCCCCTTTGTCTATTCTGTGGAGGAAGAAATATTGCTCTTCTATGGGTATTCCGGCATCCTCAAGGAGGCTTCTCAATACTCCTATGTGCCCCACCCTCACCGAAACATTCTCTACGCCACTGGCTTTGACCATCTCTACGGCCATGGCAATGGTCTCGGCCGT
>DAOVJP010000402.1 GCA_030673205.1 Thermoplasmata archaeon | reverse complement strand
GATCTGTTCCTGGCTAGGGCAGAATAGCGTGGAGTCAAAACACGATGTATACAGCTCCGCTAACTTTCCACGCGGTTCGACGAGGAATGATTATGTCCCCCTCCCATTCTGCCCCGAGATAATCAATGCAGATAATCTCGAATGATAACAAAGACCCGGGCTACTTATACTCCTTTCCTCACTTTTAATCTCGGTGAACAGATGCAAGGCGAGGAAATAACCCGACTCCTGATGGACGAATACGCTATGAAGATATTGATGGCCGCGTACAACGAAGAGATCAATGCCCTGGGGATCAGCAGGGATTACGAGATACCCATAGCTGCCTGTTACAGACGGATACACTCGCTGGAAGAGGTCGGTCTCATCCAGATGGCGGAGGAACGGGTCGGAGCCCATGGAAAGAAGATAAGGAACTACCGGGCGGCGATAAAAAGCGCCACCATCACATTCATCCACGGCCAGATGGTGGTACGGCTCACTTTCACCACGGGTGAGAATAAGACCATGACCATCGCCCGGAGCCAGATGGAACCTTGAATACGAGGTGGCCATCTTCATACCTGGCGTCGGATAGAACCCTGAACGCAAGCGGGGCGCCCGGTGCGTGTCCGGGCGAGGATCGTTCTCCTCGCCGGGCAGATAGGAGTGAAGAGAGGCACTGTGGCGCTGTAATATGTCGCTACATCATGACGCAACAGCATGGCACATGTAAACTTGCATATGTAACATAGAGCATGTAAACGGCCCCTATTAGAGCATATATAATTGCGCTCGTTGATATTCACCGGCTGTATTCGTAAGGGATATTGGCCGGGAATGCCCTATAAGCGAAGGCCACCCCTCTACTATAATATGCACACGAAAACCCTCTTTGCCCTCCTCATAACGATCTCCCTCCTCATCTCCGCCGGGATAGCAGTGAGAGGCGGAGACACGCCCCATAGGCTGGAGAACTCCGGTCCCATCGGCGTGGGCGTTCGCGAAGATGACAATTCCTCCTGGGCACAGCCGCTCGGGGAGCAGACCTCTCCGCCCGGGGAAAGCCCGGAACCGTATTCTGGAGAGGCCTGGCCGGGAACCATGCAACTCCTCTATTTCACCATCATCCTCGCTTCCTTCTTCCTCTTCCTCGCCTCCAAATACGAAGGGGCCTTGAGAGGGAACGGGGCATATTATCAAAAGGGATAATGAGAGTAATGCCTCTTATATCGTATTGTTACATGAATGTTACATAGATATCTGTAAAGGAGGAGTACCGGGAGAGAACACACCATGTCTCCAAGAGGACCGGTGAAAAGCATCCATGAGGAAGATATGATGACGGAAAAGAAGCGAGAGAAGGCTGTGGATGCTTTGCGCAAGAGCGAGATGGATAAATCCATCATTCTGGAGAATCTGTCTGAACTTATAGTCTACAGGAACAGAGACATGGAAACCATCTGGGCGAGCAGATCCACGGCAGACTGGCATGGGATCACCCCAGAGGAAATTATTGGTCGCGTATGTTATAAAGCTCGCTATGGACGGGACAAGCCTTGCGAAGGGTGCTACGTGATCGAAGCCATGGAGACTGGAATATCCAAAGAACTGGAAACACGATCACCCGATGGAAGATACTGGCATGTGGTAGTCAATCCTACCATAGATGATTCAGGCGAGATCATAGGGGCCATAGAGGTTTCCCAGGATATCACCGAGCGGAGGACGGCGGAGGAGCGGCTCCGATACCATGCCATGCT
>DAOVJP010000373.1 GCA_030673205.1 Thermoplasmata archaeon | reverse complement strand
CGGGTCATAGGGCCTTCTCATCCGGTTCCAAACAGGGTAGAGGACGGTTCGGAAGAGATGGATCATATCTGGCACATCCTCCAGGGTGGCCAACCTCACATACATCTATGCATCACCCATCTCATCCAACCCTGCATTCATCCATGCATCCACTATCCCATCCAACCCTATATACGTCTATGCAACTCCCATCTCATCCAACCCCACATACATCCATGCACCCCTCTCTTATACGGTCGCTCAGGTGACTATCTCTTTCACCTTGTCCATTTCAATGGCTCTCCTGAGCTCCATGGCCGTCCTTCTTCCGGTGCTCATGCCCTTACGCCACAGCGTGTTGCCATATGGGTGGCCCACGTTCATGTGGACGTTGGTGCCGCCGCCCACCCTGGGAGCCACATCATAGATATAGAAGTTCAGGTCCTTGTCCACGCAGGTCTGCAAACAGAAAGAGCCGATTATTCCTGGGCTATAGTGTTCCTTGGTGGCGGCCACGAACTTCTCGGCCATTTCAAAGGTCTTTTCTAACAAGGATTCCCGCAGGGTGGCGGAGTTGTGTCCACACACCGTGTACTCTGGCGTCATCTGGCTCTCATTGAGCGCCATCTGCTGGGGAGCGGGCAGGCGTACATGGCCGTCCAGACTGCTCTCGAACCTCCAGTCCACGCCCAATAGCTCGATCTTGCTCATCTCCTCCTCTATGGGGGAGTAGAAGAAGTCCAGGTTGAATACGGGGCCTATGACGTATCGTTCTATGCGGGCGCCCTCCAGGGCATCGTGGGTGATGACACCCTGCCGTATGAGGGCTTTGCTCTTCTCCTTGTACTCTTTGAAGGAGGAGGCGGAGAAGAAACCCCTCTCCAGCTTCTTCTGGGCATGGTGGAGCTTCACTATGCAGAGCTCGTCGATGTCTATGGGGTCCTCTATCTTCTCGGGGAAGGGGATGCCTGCCTTTTCGAGTATCCAATAGTAGTCCTTCTTCTCTCCCCTCTCCTCCATCCTGAGCATGTTCCGGGAGCCGATCATTGGAACGCGGAAGTCGTCCTCTATCTCCTCCATGGCAACATAGGATGTGAAGGAACGGTTGGGTATGAAGAAGGCGTTTCGGGAGCGCAGCCTCTCTTGTATCTCTGGCTTCATGACATCCTTGAAAGTAGGGAACACCCAGGGATCATCCACTATGCCTCGCTCTACCCTACCATCCTTCCTCTGCGCCTTGAAATATTCGGCATATGTCCTGTGCCTTCCGTCCTTGCACACGGCGATCGATGGGAAACCCTCATCCATTGCGCCGTCACATACGTCCAGTGCGGAATGGGAGGCTATTACCCCTATCTCCGCCTTGTCCAGATCATAGCCTTCCACTATCTCCCATATCTCCTTCCTGTCAAGCATAATGATCGCCTTCGGAGGGAGGAAGTAGGAGGGGATTAAAAGTATTTTGGAGAGGCTTCCATCTCTCACGATAAGAAAGAATGATAGAAAGGAAGGGTGTTGAACCAGCCACTTAACTATAGGATTCAAACTCTTCCTGGAGGTCGATTATGACCTGTTCCAGCACCTCTTCGAATGAAGGGCTGCGATACTCTCGCAGGCCTCCGAGGTCGCTCTGCACCTTCGAGAGAAAATGGCTGTTGTCCCTGAGAAACTCAACGCTGCAAAGTGGTTCTTCCATCTTATTGCCTCCGGTTCGGGCGAGCATATTCAGGTCCAGTATATAAAATTTGCCAAGCCCCTCCCGCCAATGCAGGGTTTTTTATCCTGGTGATGAATGGCCTTTGCATGGACCTAGCGGCCATGGCCAAGGACATGCGGCGAAAACCCCATGAGCGAGATACCAGGCGGCCCTCCGCTGTCTGGACGGAGCGGGAGCTTTTGAACGGAGAGGAGGTTAGAGCTATGTCCGTGGTCCTCTCCACCCGGGGCTGCGCGTGGGCGTGGAAGGGTGGCTGCACCATGTGCGGCTATGTCAACGACGCCTCTCCCGGCG
>DAOVJP010000113.1 GCA_030673205.1 Thermoplasmata archaeon | reverse complement strand
TAGGGGCACGGGAGAGAATATTTATAGGCCTAGAATATTTCAGGGCCGTCCCAGAACAGTGGCACCAAGGAACGAATAGGAGGGATACAGGTGGAAGGAATAATACGGGCCGTGAAATTGGAGAAGATATACGATACTGGCAAGGTCAAGGTGGACGCCCTCCGGGGTGTGGATATCGCCATAACAAAAGGGGAGATGGTGGCCATAATGGGCCCCTCTGGCTGCGGGAAGACCACCCTCTTGAACTGCCTTTCCGGGATAGATGACCCCACTACGGGAGAGGTCTATATCGAGGACATACTGCTCTCATCCCTCTCCGACAACAAGAAGACGGAGCACAGGGCCAGAAGAATGGGCTTCGTGTTCCAGTTCTACAACCTTCTCCCGGTGCTCACCGCAGTGGAGAACGTGGAGATGCCCCTCCTACTGGGTGGTGTGAATCGTAAGGAGTCAAGGAAGAAGGCCATGGCCATCTTGGACACGGTGGGGCTCAAAGGATGGGAGGAGCACGTGCCTGCCGAACTATCCGGGGGTCAAAGGCAGAGGGTGACCATCGCTCGGGCCCTAGTGAACGAACCGGCCATAGTGTGGGCGGATGAGCCCACGGGGGATCTGGACAGCGAGACATCCAGGGAGATAATGGACCTACTGGTGGAGTTGAACAAGACCCTGGGCCAGACCACGGTGGTCATAACCCACGACCCTAAGGTCGCCAGTAGGGCTAGCAGGACCATATTGATGGAGAGCGGCAGAGTGGCCAACGATGGCCTGCAACCGGAACAGGAGGAATTGGCCTCCGAGGTGAGCTCGTAATGTCCCCTGCGGATATCATAGTGACAATGGCATTCCTGGCCGCCATGCTCGTGGCGGTCAGCGCATTGACACATCGTGCCCTGGCGAGGATAGGCACCAGGCAGATATTGAGAAGGAAAGCGAGCACCGCCCTTGTCGTGTTCGGCCTGATGATAGGGACCACCATAATCTCCGCCTCTTTCATCATCGGGGATACGATGGATACGATGGTCACCTCCGAGGTCTATGAGGGATATTATGAGGTGGACGAGATCTTACAATCATATGATGAGAACAGAGATCTGGAGTACATGGACCACGCCACATACACCTCCCTCAAAGAGGAGATACTGGACATAGACAATGTGGAAGATGTGACCGGGGAAGTAAGGGGAACGGCGTATGTGCTCGATATGACCTCCAGCCAGGCAGAGCCCAGCATATGGATCGCAGGGGTGAACCTGACCGAGAGCAGCGCATTCGGAGAATACTACATCGACGGAAAGCGCGTTTCCCTAACTTTTGGACCGGGAGAAGTATATCTGGACACAAACTCGGCGAAGAGCCTAGACGCTTCCTCCGGTGATGAGCTCGTCCTGCACAACAAGCTTGGAAGACAGCTTCACGTCACGGTGAAGAACATAGTGGACCTGGAGGGAATGGGAAATTGGATGGCGGGCAACCAGATCATAATGGACCTGGGGGTCGCACAGACCTTCTTCAACGTGTCCGACTCCGTGAACACGATACTGGTGACGAACGATGGAGACTACCGGGAGGGGGCGGAACACTGCGAACAGGTCGCAGGGGAGATAGATGCCATCTTGGACTCCAACGACCAATACCCCGAACTCCTCATCTCTAACAAGGCCGAGAGCGTGGAGAACATACAGGAGCAGGTGAGCCAGTTCACGGATATGTTCTTCGTTTTCGGCACATTCTCCATACTCGCGGGGATCATGCTGATAATCAACATCTTCGTGATGTTCGCGGAGGAACGAAAAACAGAGATGGGCATATCCCGGGCCATAGGGATGAAAAGAAGGCAATTGCGCAGGACCTTTCTCTACGAAGGCGCTTGCTACGCAGGCATCTCCTCCGCCGTGGGCGCTATCGTAGGGATCATCGTCGCCTATCTCTCCCTCTGGTTCATCCGAGACATGTTCCAGGGTTCAGAAGGGAACGAGGGGATCGACCTCCTCCAACATTTCACATATACCCAAGAGCATCTGCTCCTCTCCTTCGCAGCCGGCTTCCTGATAAGCATCGTAACGATATCCATCGTCACCAGACGCATATCAAGGTTGAACATCGTCCGTGCCCTCAGGGACATACCGGAGCCGACGCCCCACCGCCATGACAAGAGAGTATTCGCCATGGGCCTCGTCATGCTTGCCCTGGGAGGCCTCCTCCTGGCCGCCACTATAGGCGGGGATCTAGCCGACCCACCATTGATCGGCCTCTCCCTGGTGTTGTTCGCCGCAGGCGTGTTGGGCCGCCGGGTGGTGGGGGATCGGATCTCCTTCACCATATCCGCCGCCCTCCTCTTGTTCCTCTGGCTCTTCTCCGACAGCATAGGCCTCTTTTCCGACAAGACCGGTGGCATGGAACTGTTCATACTCTCCGGCGTTTTCAGCGTGACCGGTGGGGTGATGCTCGTCATGTTCAACTCGGACATTCTATTGAGGGGCATCAACTCCCTGTTCGGGAGACATAGATCGCTGAGCGCGGTGTTCAAGATATCTATATCACATCCCATGCGCAACAAGTTCAGAACGGGGCTCACCATGGCCATGTTCGCACTGATCATATTCACCATGGTGGTCATGTCCGTGATGGTCAGCATATTCGAAGTGAACATAGACCGGATAACCGAAGAGCAGTCCGGTGGATTCGACATAGTGGCATTCTCCAACAGGCCCGTGGAAGATATTGCGGACATGATCGACGCCAATGCGACCCTGAGCGGATACGATTACCAGCAGATACATGGGATAGAGGTGGGGATGATCAAGCTGAACACCTCTGGCCTCCAGACCTCCGGGCCTAGTATAGGCAGAACAATGGATGATAATTACACTCTCCAAACCGTTTATGGGGTCTCCGACGATTTCCTGGCCAACAACGGCTATTCTCTATCTGATAGAGCACAGCGGTTCGCCAGCGACAGAGATGCCTGGCAGGCATTGACCACAGACCCCGGGCTCATCATATTCGACAACACCGTGTCGTCAACAGGCGGAGAAGAATACGGACCCTCCCCCATGAGGCCTTTCACCGTGGACATAGGAGGCACGGTCCAGTTCCATGGAACGGATGGGAAGATGGTGGAGAAGGAGGTCATAGGGTTCACCGACCAATACATCCTCCCAGGCGCCTTCATGTGCAACCGGAGCGCGGAGGAGGATCTCGGGGTCTACAACAAGACATTGTTCCTGTTCAAACTAGGAGGCGAGTACGACGTAGAGAGCGTAGCCAGGGATATAGAGCGCGAACTCCTTCCCTACGGCATCAACACCGTGGCCATCGCCCCCCAGGTAGAGGAGGGCATCAGCTCCATGCGCACCTTCTTCACCTTGTTCAACGCCTTCCTGGCCCTGGGACTGTTCGTGGGAATAGCGGGACTGGGAATAATAATGATCAGGAACGTGCATGAGAGGAGGTTGGAGATAGGGATGATGAGAGCCATAGGATTCAAACGCAGAATGGTGAGAAGGGCGTTCATCATAGAGGGCTCGTTCATAACCATACTGGGATTGGCGGTAGGGGCATTGAACGGCATAGCCATCGGCCACTACCTCTGGCGGGATGGATTCAAGGACATGGGATACGAACTGTCCATACCCTTCTGGAACATCTTCCTAATATGCCTAGCCGCATTCACCATGACCATGCTGGCAGCGATCCCACCTGCCCGAGCCGCCTCGAACGTAACACCTGCGGAGGCGCTGAGGTTCGAATAGGGCGGAGTTTCCATCCCCCCCTCCACTTTCACCCTGCCCCCCGCGCGCCATGCTTATATCCCACTTTGCTTATCCTCCCGTAGATGCTAGATGATATTCCATACGAGGAGGCTGATCGCGTCCTCCAGGCTCTGTTGGATTCGGCTGCGAATGCCTCCGCATCCCTAGGTCGGGAAGATTTCCTGCCACTGCCTGAAGACAAGGGGGACCGGAGAGTGGCGGCGGTGGACGGCGGCTCGACCACACTCTATGACCTCGGCTCTCTCATGGTGGGCGCTATCAGAACTGGCTATCTGGTCTTTGACGGGATGGATATGGTGCATGAGCAGATATCTCCCGTGCAGTTGGTGAAGGTCGATCGCGTCAGCGCCGCCGAGCATTATGCCAGGGTGTGTGCGGAGATGGATGTGCCCCTGCATGAGCACCCGCGGGAGTTGGACGCCTTCATCCAGCGCCTCAGGTATCTGGGAGAGATGAGAGGGGCGTTGGATGCACTGGACCATCTGGAGGAGGGCGACATACTGCTGCTGGACGGTTCCCTTCGCTCCGATATCCCTCGACCGGGCGATGTGCTGAAGACCGTATTAGACCAGGCCGAGGCTAGGAACGTCACTGTTGTGGGGGTGAGCAAATCATCGTCGTTGAACAGGGACGGCATCCCATTGCTGGCGTTGGCAAGACATAGGGCTGGCGAGTTAGGATTGGACACATGGATGTTCCCTGTGGACCCGGGCGACAGCCATGAGCACGGGAACGTATCCGTGGTCCGATTCCACCCCCGTTCGTCCTTCGCCTTCCGGGTGGATGTGTACGGGGAGCAGAACGCCCTCGGCTTCCTTCGCAAACACTCCAGCGACCCCAGCCTCATAGGCTATCCCTCTCCATTGTCCGCCATCCACAACCGCGTGGCCATATCCCGGTCCGCTGCCAACGGCATATCCATGGTTTTGGAAACGCACCTGGCCACCATGCCAGGGAGGGAGGATTGGGTAGGATTGCTAAGAGATTTCCATTCGCTCCTAGATAGGGGGGTATAGGTATGCACATAGGACGCATAGTCGGAGACAATGTAACTGATATACGATTCCGGGCCAGATACGGAACGGTAGTGAATGTCGGAGAGATGCTCGTCGCCCAGGATGAGGAACGCGGCTATCCTTTCCTCCTACGCGTCTATGACGTGGGGTATGGGGCCGAGGCGGCCGGAGAGGATTGGGTGGAGCGCACCGCCGGCGGCATGCTGCTCCTGGATGACAGGAACGAGGAGGTTCGCCTGGCTGAAAAGGAGCGACGGCTATACTTGGATGTGCGGTGCATGCCTCTTGGGTATGTGAAGGATGGCGATCTGAAAAGGGCCAAGACCATCCCCTCCCACTTCTCGATAGTGAGAAGGGCGAAGGAAGACGACTATGGGGTGTTGACCAGGTACATGGGGGGTGTCGAGGTGGGCATGCTGCGGAGCGGCGAGGACGTTCTGCCCATACCTGTTGGCATCGACGGGGAATTGGCCTTTCCCTTCCACATAGGCGTGTTCGCCACCACCGGCATGGGCAAGAGCAATCTCATGAAATGCCTCTCCGCCAGCGTCATGCGGGAAAAGCGCTGCGGCCTCCTGATACTCGATCCTCACGGCGAATATTATGACGGAGGAGGGAAGAAGGAGCTGAAAGGGCTGCGTGATTTT
>DAOVJP010000460.1 GCA_030673205.1 Thermoplasmata archaeon | reverse complement strand
TCCGTCCCTATACGGAGGAGGAGAAGGCTTCGATCCGATCACTGGAGAAGTGGAACATACCTTCGGATAGCCCTGTGGTCCTGTATGTTGGCACCATGGGAAAGTGGCACAACCTCTCCCTGCTGATAGGTGCCTTCGAGGACGTTCTGAAGAAGCGGGATGCCACGTTGATGATGGTCGGGAGCGGTCGGCGGTTGGAGGAGGCAAAAGAGGCCGCCAAGCACCTGGGAAAGAAGGTGGTGTTCACTGGTCGAGTGTCCCACGGGGACATTCCGGGATACATCAACATGGCATCGGTGTGCATAGCCCCCCAATCCCCGGACTATATCTGCGACAGCCCTTTGAAGATAAGGGAATACCTGGCGTGTGGGAGGCCTGTGGTAGCTGGCGGCGTAGCGGGACTGGAAGAGCTACCCAAGAGAACGAGGGGAGCGGTGGTGCTGTTCGAACCGGAGGACAGGACATCTTTCGCCCGGGCAATGCTGAAAGTGCTATCTGATCAAGGGGGCTATGACAAGAGAGGCGTGGACGGTAGGAACTACATATTGGAAGGTCACACATGGAAGCATACAGCGGAGAAGGTGATCCATGCGATAGAGGCAGCGGGGCGGATGGGTTAGCTTTTTCCCATCTTCTCTATGATCTCGACCGTCTTTTCAACCACGTCCTCCAACTCCTCCCACATCCTATCCTTCCTCTCCAACCACTCCTTTTTGGAGGCATGGACCAATAGGTCTTCTATTTCCTTTTTCGCCTCCTCTCCGTTCTTCGCCGTCCTCAACAGCTTCCGATCATCCCTGAGAGAGTTGATATATCCCAGTTCCAGTGTGTTCACGAAAACGGAGGGTGTACCCATGCAGGCCGCTTCGCAGGCCATGGTCCCACCTTCTCCCACATACATGCTGGCATAGGCCATGAGATGGAGCATTCTGTCCCCTTTGAGGTATAGTTTGTACTTCTCCAGTTCGGGCGGAAGCTTATCCTCTGATGACAGGAACACCCTCCCCTTTTCCTCCAACATGCGGACTATCTCCTCCAGGTGCTCTCCCATGCCTGTTTGCCCTATGTCGTGGCTTGCCCCCCAAGCAACGCACCGGACTATAGAGAAGAATTCATCCCTAGCCACACCCATCTCTTCCAGAACGGATGGATCCGGGCTGAAGTATTTGGGATGGAGGTATATGCCGAATGGAAAACCATTGTAACGTATCTCCTTCTTGGCGCCGAAGTCCAGCATGAACGAGTCCGAAACGAGCACCTTCTCCGCGAAAGGCCTTA
>DAOVJP010000281.1 GCA_030673205.1 Thermoplasmata archaeon | reverse complement strand
TTTATCAATCTCTTTATCAATCTCTTTATCAATCTCTTTATCAATCTCTTTCTCATTATCTTTCGCCCTAGGTTTCTTTCTAAATCGGCATAACCTCAGGAAAATCACATAGGACGTGATTCCAAGAGTAATTTCATTTCCTCCAAGCCCCACGGCCATTCCCACGAGAATAAAAGTTCCAGCTACCCAGCCTATCTCTCCAGCTCTTTTTCTCCCACAAGTCAGTTTAAGCCTTTTGTGAGAACAAGAATGTGTAATAATCGCCACAACGAGCAAAATGCATATAGAAAGAGACGTTAAGACCCCAAAACCCTCACTCCTAAAACCAATATGGGAGACCTCTTTCCGGAAAAATGACCCAGTTATCACGGAACAAAACACAATAAGCGAGTAAAGCACTCTAACTTCCGCCAACTGAGTTTTATCCTCTTTTTCGTGTTCTATCTCATCCCCTTCGGATCCTATTTTCAACCTTGTGATATCAATTTCATAGACAAAAATACCCACCAATATTGCTCCAATGAATAGAGAACAGATAGGGCAAAATATGTAGAAAAGTAATGAAATGACATATAATGAAAACACAACATGGTTGTAAAACCTCCATCTGGTAAAGTTGTCCAACATTTCTCCCTGAAAAGTTGAATGTAAATATGTGCTTCCGGTTTCCCGTTCTACATTCATAATTTCTCCTTGTCCCCATTATTATATGGTCTTATAAGATTTTTCCATTGCTTGCTTCATTGTTTTATCAATCTCAGCAGTTCGCTAGTTTTTCTCTGTACATACAGGCAATCTCCAGAAAGACCCCAACAGGTTATCAATCGAACATTTTTCTTATTTCATCAATATCCAACAATTTATCTTTTCCAGAAAACGCATCTGCAGGTAGGGTGATGCAAGCAACCGGATCCCACTCTATCTCTGCATCTTGGCCAAACTCCAACCCCCCAGAAGAGGTTAATTTCTGAGCCTGTGAACTCTTTGTTCTAATTTTGCTTCTTTCGCTTCCACACACACTAACTGTTCCATCTTCATTTTCCTCTACGGAGAACAGCTTATCTTCCTCTTGAACGGTGTTACAATTCTGTTTGCCAGAGCACACCTGCCTATGCAACGGGTCCGCTTTTTTCAATATATTATCCAACAATTCCATATCTATCACTCCTACTTTCGTTTCTTGATCTCATAGCCCTTAACTCTCAATTCAATTATCTTACTCAGAGGAAGTCCAGTTTCTTCTTTCAGGCTCTCAAGTTCGTTTGCGTAGTCCTCATCAATGGTGAAACAAATTTGCCTCTTTGGGTTTGATTTCTTTTTCATAGCTATCATCTCCTACGGAGTTGAACATATAACTCATGGTATTTCAACGTTCCCCATTGAAACTCATTTTACACCAGCGCCATTTCTTCCTCCGTCCCCGTGCTTATCTCTGCTACGTATCGTGGGTTATATTTTTTCCGCCCCTCCCGTCGCTCCTGCACTCTATCCCATATCTCTTCAGTCACAAGTGCGGGTACGTTCCCTTCTCCTTTGTGTATCGCCTTTTCGAGGAGGCGGCCTATGGTTGTGAAGTACCAGGGGTTGCCGTGGCGCGTGGGTATCTCCTGCATGTTGAGTTGTCTGGCTATGCTGTGGAGGGTTCCGTTGTCGAGATACAGTCTGTAGATCTCTCTGACGATGAGTGCTTCTTCCGGGTTTGGCTGGAGAAGGCCGGTTTCTAGGTTGTAGTTGTATCCGTAGGGTGTGCCGCCGATCCATTTGCCTTCTCGTTTTCTGGCTTTCAGTCCTAGTTGCACTCTTTGGGATATGTTCTCGACTTCCATTTGGCTGAATCCGGCGAGCATGGATATGAATAGCATTCCTTGTGTTGTGCTGGTGTCGATTTGCTGTGTGACGCTTATTACGTTTACTTGGATCTCTTTGAGGTCTTGGACGAGGGTTAGGGTGTCTACCATGCTTCTGCTTAGGCGGTCTAGTTTCCATACGATGATGTCCGTTATTCGTCCTTCTATGATGTCTTCAAGCATCCGTTGTAGGGCGTCTCTGTTCATTGTTCTGCCGCTTTTTCCCTCGTCCCGGTAGATTCTATGTCTTTTGATGCCCATCTGCGTTAGGTGGCGTTTACAGGCGGTGTATTGCTCGTTGAGAGAATAGCCGAGGACCTGTTCTTTTGTTGATACTCGGCAGTAGATGGCGGCGATCCTGACCCGTTCCTGGTCTTTGGGGCCGGGTGTTGCCATGTTTGAGGAGCCTCTTTGGTTCCTCAAATGCGGGTGGAAACCCCCGGTTTCCGCCACCATCGTCATGGTCTAGAGTCCTCCTTTTTCTACGTAGTGTTTGAGGAGGTATCGCCAGGGTCCGTTGATCCTCGCGGCTTTGAGTATCTGGTTCTTGCCTTTCCGTCTGTATTTGGGTGGCACTTCGCCTTTTTTCAGGTATCGGCGCTGGTGGAGTTTAGTGGCTATGTTGAGGTCCGTGGGGTCTTTGATGAAGGTTTCGAGTATGAGCGGGGTTATGTCTTCCGGCTCGGGGAGGGTTTGGAGTATGTGTGGTATGTTGAGGCGTTCGAGCATGGGCCTTGCGATCTGGTCTATTATGTTCTGGATATTGTCGTATTTTTTGTTCTTGATGTGTTTGGTTATGTTGCCGCCGTATAGTCTGGCTTCGACCCGTAGGCCGTGTCTGCTCTTTGCATATATTTTGACCAGGCCCCTTTCCTTGTAGTCTATTTCGATGGTC
>DAOVJP010000223.1 GCA_030673205.1 Thermoplasmata archaeon | reverse complement strand
TAAGGGCTTTATTGGAGTCTATCGATGTGGGTCCAATAGAACTCTACGAATCACTCGATGACCGCGTGCTAGATAACAAAAGACCCAATATCATCGCATGGTTGAAAAAAGAAACATCAGAATCCACTACCCCACGATTGTTCTTTGTCTCCCACATGGATGTGGTCCCTTCCGGTGACAGGGAGCTATGGGACTCAGAACCGTTCAGAGCCAGAGTAGAGAATGAAATGGTCTTTGGCAGGGGCGCAGAGGACAACGGGCAGAGTCTGGTCGCATCGATCTATGCTGCAAAAGCGTTGATAGATTTGGGCCTAAGACCCTCTATGGATGTCGGACTGGTATTTGTTTCCGACGAAGAGGTTGGCGCTGGCCACGGAATAGAACATCTCTTGGAGAAAGGATTGTTCAAGCCAGACGACCTGATCCTGGTCCCAGACCATGGAACCCCCGACGGACGTTTGGTGGACATATCCGAGAAGGGATTGGGCTGGATAAAGGTGAGAACGATCGGCAAACAATGCCATGCCAGCATGCCAGACCTGGGAGCAAATGCCTTCAGGGCCGCCATACACTTCGCGTACCTCGTGGAAGAAGAGTTCAGACACGCCTTCAACGCCGAAGACCAATTGTTCGATAGGCCCTATTCCACTCTGGAACCGACGAAGAAAGAAGGGAACATACCCAACATAAACACCGTCCCGGGAGAAGACGTGTTCTATTTCGATTGCAGACTCATACCTCCCTACAAACTCGACCAGGTCATTGAAACGCTGCGACCAGTAGCAGACAAGATAGAAGAAGAACACAAAGTAGAGATACACCTTGAGCTCGTTCTGAAAGATGACGCAGCACCACCCACACAACAGGACGCACCGATCGTCCAGCGCCTCCTCAGGTCCATTCAAAAGGTCTACAACAACAAACCACATGTCGGCGGCATAGGGGGAGGAACATGCGCCGCATTGTTCAGAAGAGAGGGATTACAAGTGGCGGTGTGGGAGACAGCTGACAACATGGCACACGCTCCGAACGAGTACTCGAAAATAGATAACCTGGTTGGAGACTGCAAGGTCTTTGCAGACCTGATGTTGAGCGTGGGTGGGGGTTAGGCGTCGGCACGTGGGAATTTCTACGAAATTTCCCCTTCCTCCACCTTTTCGTTGCTACTAAATGCTAAAAAAGAAAAGATGTCGGGAACGAGGTTCGAACTTGGATTTGAGGGCAGATCAGACTTTGCTAAAATGGACGCTAGCATGGTGTGAGTTTTACTCAGCAGAAACACGTGTAGCCTAGTGATGGTTATCATTATAAAGGTCAACGGAATCTGTTGGTTTGGAGATGTTTAGGAGAATATCATCAATATTGCTACTTGCCGCGCTGCTCACTTCCGTTCTTGCGATTCCAAACATGACCCAAGGCCAGGAAGATGAAGTCGAGTTGGAGGAGTGCAAAAATGTCAATTTATATGTTGACAAAGTAGAGGAAGCTCCAAATTTGGAATCGACAATTCCCGGTGCCACAGTGGTAGTGGGTAACTTCAGTACAGAAACACCAAAAAAATCGACTCCTGACGAAGCGAAGGTATACGCTACGACCCCAGACAAAGATTATGCCATAGGAAATTGGTATCTGCCACCTGTAGAGAAAGACCTGCGCATTAACGGCAAGATACGATTTGAAGTATGGCTGGTATCCAAAGATACGGTGGCACTCGATGTTATAATAAACTTCGATGTCCAGGTATGGCATGGAGAGGATAAAACAACCGTTGCAGGCGGTAGCGCCTCCAATGGTCGACTTGGGAAGAACCAGGAATATGCTCTGGTAGGCGAGACGGATCAGGTCGTGGAGACCGTAGTTCCGGAAGGTGGCCAGATATTTGTGCTCTTATTCTGTTCGGGAAAAGGGAATCTCTTCTTCCTGTATAATTCCACCGTGTGTCCCAGTCATCTAACACTCCCGTGTCAATCTGTAACCGTAGATATGGTGATAGAAAGGTCCGATAATTCTATTTCTTTGACGGGCAATGTGACCGATACCTTCGGTCCAACAGATATCTCCATCCTTTGGCTCTCAATCGTTGGCCCAGACGGCTTGGCAGTTAATGAAACCATTGATTTCGCCCCCAATTCTACCTGTGAAGTACTATGGGAATGGACGTTTGGAGACAATCCCCCTGGAGAATACATCATTTCCTTGAGTGTTATGGATAGGAGTAGCAACGTCTGGGAGAAGAGTGATAATTTCTACATTGCGTCCAAACCGACGGATCTGGAGAGGGTCTTGAGCACATGGATCCCTATCGGCGGAGGAATTCTAGCACTGGTTGTGACGGTCTCCGGTGGCAAGAGAGCACTGATATTGATCAGAAAGAGGCGCGACCTGGCTTTTGTAGAGGATGTTTTCATAATCTATAATGATGGCAGACTAATCGCCCACTCCACAAAACGATTCAAACCTGTGGCAGATGACCAAGTAGTGGGCAGCATGCTCACAGCCTTGAGGGATTTTGTCAAATATTCCTTGAAATCCGATGCAGGAGAACTCGACGAGTTAACGTATGGTGACCTGAGGATATTGATAGAGAGACATCCAGAATTTTACATGGCCTGTGTGTTGAGGGGTGGAAGAATGCCCAAGGACATGAGAGTGCACATGCGCAATGCCATAAAGAATATAGACAAGAGGTACTCCGAGGCACTGAAGGAATGGGATGGAAACTACCAAAGGCTTAAGGATATCAAATTCATAGCAGATAAGATGGTCATACATGACAGCAGGTGAGAGGCTTTGGACACCATCAGGATCATAAAGAAGATATGCATGCTGGGCGACCCTGCGGTGGGCAAGACCAGTCTGGTCCAGAGATATGTGCTAGATGAGTTCAGTGAGAGATATGCCACCACTACCGGCACGCGGATAATGAAAAAGGACGTAACCCTCCAATTGGAAGGAAGAATACTGGAAATAACTCTGATGATACATGACATAGTTGGCCAGAAGGGATATGAAGAGTTGCATAGAATGTATTTCCAGGGCACCGAAGGTGCGCTCGTTGTGACCGACCTGACGAGAAGTGATACGCTGGACAATGTGGATGGATGGGTGTCGTTACTCTTTGATGTGACCGGCGAGATCCCGATGATCCTCGTGGCCAACAAGAGCGATCTGGCGGATGAAAGGCAATGCAATCAGGAAGAGTTGAGGAGAACCGCCGACATGTATAATGCAGACTGGACGATCACAAGTGCAAAGACGAGCGAAAATGTGGATCGGGCCTTTGAAACCCTTTGTCGAAGAATGGGGTTGGCTATGGAGTTTTAAGAAGATCGTCAATGGGATGACATTTACGGAACACGTCCAGTGCCTCTTCGTAATCCCCCATGCATGACAAGGTC
>DAOVJP010000306.1 GCA_030673205.1 Thermoplasmata archaeon | reverse complement strand
TGTTCTGGATTGCGTGATATTTATCTCCTGGACGATGGAGAGATCCTCCATGCTCCCATCGTAGGGCTGATCGCTCCTCGGATCCCCACGCACGATGGCCATTCCCAACTGGCCGCCCCCGAACTTCTCACCGAACTCCGCCATCTTGTTTATGGTGGGATCATCTGCGGGCGCCATCTCCAGCAGGTCCAGATTGGCCGTTATGGTGGGAATGAGGGCGAGGGACAATACCAGGGCGGCGACGGAGACCAGCACGATCTTTTTCCGGTGATTTACCGGGATCTCTCCCACCTTCTTCCACGCCATGAAGGTGGTAGGTTTCTCGTACTTCAAGAAAACGAGGAGGCTCGGCACCGTGAGCATGGTGACGATATACGAGACCACTATGCCCATGGTAAGGCCAAGCCCGATGACCTGTATCGGGAGCATGCTGGCTGTCATCAGGGAAGCGAACCCTATGGCCGTGGTGGTAGCGGATAGAAGGATCGCTCGGTTCGTTGTTTTTACAGAATGCAGCACCCTCTCCTTCCTATCGGGCATATCTCTATCCTCGGCATATCTGTTAGATATGTAGAGCCCATAGGCCACCCCCAAAGCTATGAGCACAGGAGCTATCAACAATGATTGGGGCGCTATGACCAACCCCGTCAACCCCAAGATGCCGAATGTGGTGCCCACTATCAATCCGAGAGGAAGGCCGGAGATGATGATTATCTTCGGGTTTCGATGGAAGAACAACAGAGAAGCGAAGACGAGGATGATGGCGAAGGGAACTATCTTCACCGTCTCTTCATACGTCCTCTCGGTCAGGGAACGGGTCATTGCCACCGGGCCCGTGAGCCACATCCCCCCATTATTCGGTTCCATAGTATAGTTCCTTGGCTGGGCTAGCAGGCCCTGGGCGAATGCATAGAACTCTTCTTGGTCGGTGTCCTTATCCAAGCCGATATATATCCCCGTAGTATCGTATATGCCATCGCCATTGGTGTCCGCCACGAGCATGCTCAGGAACTCCGGAGGGATGAATCCCACTATTGTGTTCACGGTGCCCTGGTCCGGTATTGAATAGTTCCCCTCTATATCGGAGAACTCTCCCACGAACCCACTGAGCCCGGGGTACATATCGTCCGCCACGACCTCCATCGCCTCTTGGATGTTGGAGGGAGTATCGTTTGCCTCTTGGACCATCACGGACAGGCTCAACACGAAACGGACGCTGTCATTGACCCCCTCGTCCCCCCGGCAGGGGTTGAACTGCCGCTCTATGGCATCCAGCTCTTTGAGGACGTCCACGTTGGTGACGTTCATGGTATTGGAGGAGTCCTTGGCGTTACCCGTCTCAACATAGATTATCAATATATCGACGCTCCAAGACCCTCCTTCGTTCCTCACCTCGCGGACTATATCAGAGGCGGGATCGTTGCTCGGAAGGTACACCTCCATATCACCATCGATGTTGTTGACCATCATGGGCACACCGATCGCGGTGATGAGCCCACAGACAACAAAAAGGGCTGCCAGCACAAACAATGGTTTTTCCACCGTGAATCGCTGGATAGCTTCCCCGGGAGTTGCATCTATTAGCTGGTGAGTGATCTTGTCCCCCGCCTCATCTATCTTCTTCCGGGTGGCATCGCCTATGGTAATAGCTCTCTCCGCTTCCTTCCTTGCCTTCCTTCCCCATATGCGAGCGGTGGCCCTGGAACGGAGGGCGGTTATGGACGCCTCCTCAAGCCATTTATCCAGCTCTCGGTCGAGCTTATTCACTTTCTTCTTGGTGCTATCATCTTTGTTCATTCAACGCCACCAGGCAATATGGGCGAGGAGTACATCAGCCTCCGCATATAACTATTTTCGGTAAAACATGGGTCTGGCGCTCAGAAAACCGAGGATAAAAAAGCCAGCACATGCTCCTCGATGAGAACAGGGTCGATAGTTTCGAACGGAACGCTTCCGCGTGGCGAGCCATCCACGGATATCGCGATCTTGCCATATCGGGGGGTAAAGCATAGCGTACCAGCTTTCCTCCCATGGGGGTGTACGACCAACTCTGCCCCCTTCTCCCCGCTCACCACGGCCTCATGCCCTCCTGAACGTATCTCCTCCGCGAACTCTCTTAGAACGGGGAGGATGACAACGGACAATATCTGTTCAAGCATGTCCTCTGCCTCGGGAAAGGCCTGGGAACGGGAAAGGATGTCATCCAGTGCTTCTTTCGTATGCTCTTCCATAGTATTGTCCCTCTTTTATTTCGAACGAGGATCTCCTCTTTCTCACCCGCTGGCCCCACAGCGCGTATATCTCAGAGGAAGCGTTGTTTCCTCCGACCTTTCTCTATCTAGAAAAAGGAGCGGGCTCATCTTAGAGGAGACTCAGTCTCCTCTGACATTGGAACTAGCGTTCCAACGAGGGGATTCGATGCATGGGAACCTCGCTACGCTTTGCTTCCCCTATCTTATCCACTAGTGCCCACGGTTAATATATGCGCTTGGGTAATTTTTACGGGCTCAGGGGGATTCGAACCCTCGGCCGA
>DAOVJP010000008.1 GCA_030673205.1 Thermoplasmata archaeon | reverse complement strand
GAGAGGAACACCGTGTTCCTGGCCGGTACGTAGGTGGAGGGTATCAGCTCCCCTATTCTATTCTCCTCGTGCACTGGCACCTCTTCGTCCTTGTCCGTCAGAACGGTCCCTCCCAGCTTTCCCAGGTCTATGCTGGTGAATATATGTTCCCTCGCCCCGTAATGCTCCCCTATGGCCTTGGCACTCTTCATCTCCCTTTCATGCCGTTGTCCATAGGAGATGGTGACCGCGATCATCTTGTATCCCGCCCCTCGGGCTATGCCGCACATGGTCGCCGAGTCCAGACCTCCTGATAACAGTACCACAGCCTTCTTCGCCATTGTATCACCTCATCTCCCTGGAGGCCCATCCTCCCTGGCCCCTGCCTTCGTCCACTCCCAGCTCTATCCGGGTGATGTTCGGCGGGAAGGGGATATCCTCCACGCATTTGTTCAGTAGATATTGGGCCAGTTCCTCGGCCGAGCACATGGGTATAGGGAGCAGGACCACATCCTCTTCCGGGAGAACATAGCGTTTGCCTGCGCTGGTCACGACCACTTCTTTCCCTTTTTCTATGGTGATATCGGGGTTGGAGGTGGGGATCAACACATGGTGGTCCAGCTCTTCTACGATACCTCGGAGCCACCGTTTCAACTCTATGAAGTCCATGACCATGTGGTTCTCGCCTATGTCTCCATGTCCCCGTACCCTGACCCCATATCCGTGGCCGTGCAATCTGCCGCATTTCTTGTGGCCAGGGATGAAATGACTGGCCGAGAACGTTATCCCCGTATCCCACCCGTTCAATTCCAGGAAGGCCATCCTATCGCCCCAGCCCTTCGACTATGTTGGCGAACACCTTTTTTATCTTCCCATCTCCCTGCACGTTCACCACGATCCCCTTCTCCCCATAGAAGTCGATGAGGGGCTGGGTCTGGGACGTGTATGTGTCCAGTCGGCTCTTCACCGTTTTTTCGTTATCGTCCTTTCTGTGCACCAACTCTCCGTCACAGGCATCGCATACGCCCTCGATCTTCGAAGGATTGTTCAGCACATGGAACACCGCTCCGCAAGAGGGGCAAGAGCGTCTGCCTGTGAGACGTGCCAGCAATATGTCAAGAGGCACGTCTATGTTGACCACGGCATTCAGCATGGTAAGCCCCTCCAATGCCTCGGCCTGGTCCTTTGTCCTCGGAAAACCATCCAGGATGAAACCGGGGGCGCAATCCTCTTGCTTCAGCCTTTCCCGCATCATGCCTATGATAACATCGTTCGGGACGAGCCCGCCAGCCTCCATGTGCTTCTTTGCCTCCAGACCCAGGGGGGTCCCGTCCTTCACTGCCTGTCTCAATATGTCTCCCGTGGATATCTGTGGGATACCATATTTTTCTACCAGCATCTTGGCCTGCGTGCCCTTTCCGGCTCCTGGCGCTCCTAACAATACTAGACGCATGATCCTCACCTCCTCCCCCATCCCCCTCCTATTATGAAGTCTTTTCTCTACATTGTGCTTGTTTGTGTGGGCCTACGTGAGTAAGCGTGTGGGCGCATATATGTAGGCGTAGGCTCGTGCATGATTCCTGTGGGAAAGCTTAATATGGTATAATTCATATTGAGTAATCATGGAAAATCAAAAACAACAGCATATAGGTTATAGCTCTGTGTCGAGGAATGAATCACATCTGTTGCGTTTGGTAGAGGAGAATGATCTGCTCATCTTCGGAGTAAAAGAACTCCGTTCGTTGTCATCCTGGGACAAGACCCGCATTCACAACACGCTCTTTTCTTTGGAGAGAAAAGGACGGATAACCAAGCTGAAGAGAGATTGCTATGCGCTGGAAGGCAGCGCGGGTGAGCGTTTGTTCGAGATAGCGACCGAGGCGGTGAAGCCATCATATATCAGCTTCTGGACCGCCCTCTCATTCCATGGGTTCACAGAGCAACAGCCGAGGGTGGTGCAATTGGTCTCCACCAAACAGGTGCATGACATAGAATTTGGTTCTCAACGGATCCAGGCGACCATATTCCTGCCGAAACGGTTCTATGGATACAGAAGAGTTGGGCGTTT
Source organism: Thermoplasmata archaeon (assembly GCA_030673205.1). Lineage (GTDB taxonomy): Archaea > Thermoplasmatota > Thermoplasmata > JAGHBH01 > JAGHBH01 > DAOVJP01. Next base: position 12,035 of record DAOVJP010000008.1, on the reverse strand, counting down.
CGTGATGGCGGAAAAGGAGAAGGCGTTGGTGGACTCCCTTTACCAACCGGACAAATGTGGAGGGCTGGAGGAGTTCGCAAAGTGCCTAAGGAATGCATGGGAACACCTAGACAAAGAAAAGCTCCTGGAATATATCATACGTTTCGACAACCGGTCCCTCGTATCAAGGGCAGGCTACATGATGGACGGCCTTGGGCTGGAGGGCGATAAGATAAAGAGAATATTGAAAGCACACCGTTCGGATGGATATATCAGGCTCGACCCAAAGGAACAGACGATATTAAGATATGACAGGAGATGGAGGGTGATAGTGAACCGAGATATCGAATGGGAGGAACATAGATGATCTCAAGAGACCAGTTACGAGAGATAGGAAGAAGAACAGGGCTCCACCTATATCAACAAGAAAAGGATTATCTACTCAAGCTCTTTCTCTACAACTATTTCAGACGATTCGATAACGCGGTATTCAAAGGCGGCACATGCATAAAATACCTATATAACACACAGCGCTTCAGCGAAGATCTGGATTTTAACATCTCGATATCTCCATCCGAGTTCGGCCAACAAGTAGAGAGAACGCTGAAGGAGATAAAACTCTTGGGAATAGACAACGGGTTCATGAAGGAGGAGTTGTTCAGCGAGTCCTACACCTGTGACATATGGTTCCACGGGCCATTGTATGGAGGAACGGAGCAGACAAGGAACAGGTTTCGAATAGATGCGGGCAAGAGGGGAGGGATCATGAGAGACCCGCAATGGCGACTCCTATATTCTGAATACTCGGAGACAAAAGAGCGTTTCCTAGTCCAGATCATGGACGAAGAAGAGATGTTAGTGGAAAAGGTCATCACCCTACTGGAACGAAAGAAAGGAAGGGATCTATACGATGTCTGGTTCCTCCTCAGCAGCGAAATAAAGCTCAACGTAGAACTATTCTACAAAAAAAGAGGCATGGGAATAGAGGGAGAGACCATAATCTCAAAAGCAGAATATGAGCGAGACATGGAAAAACTCACTCCCGTTCTCATCCCATACGCACAGATAAGAAAAGAGGTTGATGCGATGATACGGCCACTCCGAGGTCTGTAAGGCATTACACGTAAGAGATGGAACTCATGACGGAAGGGGCGGGGGCATTAGTTCCGCCCGCCATGCGAACAGCATTCACGCCAACTCATCCAGCGTATAATCCTCCCACTTTTCCAGACCAAGCATTATGCGCACCTCTATGGGGGTGAGCACCGGAACGGGATAGTTCTGCCAGTCATCCAATGCTATCCGCGGACAGGCCGTTGATACAAGCACGTCCAACTCCATCCCTATGAACGGCGTGGGCGGAAGGTTGTCCCCTATGAACAGTATCGCCTCTCTCCCATCCTCCCTCAGCGCCAGCTCTATCTCCCTCGCCTTCTCCGTCCTGTTCTGCCCTGCTTTGGAGGATACGAGCACCCCGAACCTCTTTCCCTCGCGGGCCTTCTCTATGAGCCCGTGCCTTATCCTCAGGAAACGGTCCGAGTCGAGCATCTCCATCTTACCAGTATATGGATCGATGGCATACACCTTCTTCCCAGTGGCCATGGCCACGCCCCCCGGGTGGAACCGTCCGCTGCCAATGAAGATGAAAGCGTCCACCTTGTCCGCAACAGCCCTGGCGGCCTTAGTATTGCATCCGAGAACCTGGCCCGGATGCGCTATCCTGCCCCCTGCATCCCCTACGTGGACCTCATGCCCGCAGTCCTCCAACATGCTCTTGGCAATGGGAATGAGAGATAGATGCTGTACGGTGGCCACCAGACCTAGGCGGCTGGGGAGGGCGTCGCTCTTCTCCAAGATCTCTAGGTTCTCTGCCTTTGAGGGGAGTTCCAGGAACATTGCTTCCTCCTGGTTCGGAAATGGCGCGTGGCCGAGATGCACCACGCCGTCATAGCTCTCGGGTGTCTCAGCCAGATCACACGCCCCAAAACAGGGGTCCACCAACACCGCGGGTTCGTACCCTCTCTCCCGCAGATATAGAGAGAGCTGGGCTGCATCCCTCAGCAGTCCCGCAGGAGCCTGGATAGCTATCCTTATCCACCCTCTGCTCTTTATTTCGGCCATGAGCGCCTTGGCGTTGAACTCGAAACCCTGGAACATGAGCACAAAAAGCACTAGACCGTATAAACAATTTACTCATTTTGCCGGGGGTGGACATCCCTCTCTCGGAGCATTTGTAATGTTGATTCGTCATTCACATCCGATTTCATGTCGTGAATGTTTATCTGCCCAAATTGCAAGAAGGGAGTAGAGTATGATGGTTGTTCTATAAAAAAGATGTTATCAAAATTTGTAACAGTGTTCAAAAGGCAAATTGCTGTTGCTGTATGGTATCTCAATATGTGTGTCTACATCTAATGTTGACATTATTGATACTAATACGGAGGTCTATTTATGGATAAGGGACAGAAAAGAGCAAAAATGGCAAAAGGAAAAATGACAGAGTGTATCGCATCATTCTTTGCGATCTTGTTTATCGCCAACGTTATGTTCTCTGGCAATGCTGTAGCTAGGAACAACTATGTCGTGGAAGACCTAAAGGACATCATGACTCTTGAGGATGATAGACTAGTTGCACCGATAATTGACAATCACTGGGGCGAAGGACTCCTTATCTCTTGCAGTCTAGAGGGGTCTGGTCTAGACCTTGAGATGCCCAAGGTGGAAGTATCGGGGAAACCTGCTTTCGTAGTAACGCAGACTATTGAGGGCGGGCTGAGCATCAAGATGTTGGATGCGTCTGAAGAATTTGACATTGATGATTATGAAAGCGAAGCGGCGGGCAGAAATCTAGTCATTCTTCTTAAAACCCAAAATTTTGAACAAGATAAGATAACTATCTTAGATGACACACCAACAGGCCTCGCAAAGGTATCTCGGGTTTATCTTCCCCTTATCAATTGGCCACAAGGAACTGAGGGCTATGTGTATCCAATCCAACTCGATGAAGAAGGAAGCTATTACGTCCCACTAATAACGGGATCCGACATAAGAAATAGAGAGGAAATATCCAATCCACATAGCGTGCAATATACTTCTCTGCTACCATTAGATTATACAGTCATGTCTTGCAGGGCATTTGAATGCTTATGCCTAAAAGAAGATTTTATAAATAACGGGAGCTTGTTATGGGGGGAATAAGATGAAAGAATCCCCCCTATCTGAGCTTGTGGATAAGTACAACTCTGGAATGGCAGAGCTTGAGAGACCAGCAATCAATATAGAAAGAGTGCACACAATTAAGTCTGAGTTATTTGATCTGGCCCAGGAGATTGGTGAGAAACATTATTCTGAAGCCTATAAGTACAATGTAAAATCTGCGAGGGAAGCTCTTCCGTATTATGAGCACTCCATCATCTTAGCTTCAGAATTGAGAAAATGCGGAAGGAAGCCGGATCTATATCGCAACATTGGGGACATATATGAGACCATGAGATGTAGTGGCACAGCATTACGTTATCTTGAACGATCTCTAGCTTTATATAAGAAAGAAGAAAGGACAGAAAAGTTACCGGGAACATATCGTCAGATAGGTAAAGTATATCAACGTCTAGGAGTCACTCAAAAGGCACTGAGAGCATACGAGAAGGCTTATGAACTTTCTAAGGAAGGCAATCTAACAAAAGATCTAGGAGACGTTTTAATCGAGTTGGGCGGGTTTAAGGACGACCTTGGGGATTTCAACGGTGCAGAGAAATGTTATCAGGAATTGAATGAACTCTTGGAAGGATCGGAAGACCCCGGGCTAAAAGTGAGATTGACAAATAATATAGGCATGATGTATTATGATAGTGATCGTTTCAAAGAGGCCATAGACAACTTTGAAAAAATGCTAGAACTCGCATCTTCGTTTGAGGGGGAAAAGAAAGTAGAGGGGATATGTAGAGGGCGAGTCAACCTTGGTCAAAGTCTAGCAAAAAGCAAAGGACTAAGAAGAGCAAGGGATACCCTATCCAAAGCTATAGAAGACGTTCCCGATATGAAAAATATCTATCCTGACTTATATGGAGGATATTTGTGTGGCTTAGCCCTTGTAGCACGATTTGAGGAAGACCTACATACTGCCGAGACGCATCTAAAAGAGAGCATTAGAATATATCAGAAAGATGCCCCCTACATTGAAAGTGAAGCATATATGACCGAGGAGCTCGGTCTGGTATACCGAGATGCTGGCAGAACAAAAAAGGCCAGAGAAGCGTTGAGTAGAGCAAGAAATCTCTTCTATGAAGTAGGCGCCATTTCAAAATCGGATGAGATCGCAGGACTCCTTTCAGAATTAGAATAATATCTTTGATGAGGAGGGATGCGATAAATGAATGGCAGGGATGACAAAATGGAATCCCAGCTGCAAAGGTTAATGAATTCTGGAAACAAAGAGAAACTTTACTCTTTTGTTGAATCGCACTTCAATCATTCTGACAGCAGGTTCTTTGTTGAATATTTCGTTGAAGAAATAGTGTTTGCAGGAAAAGAAAATAAACCGAGAGCGCTGATGAATTGGATCCCGAGGATCAATAGATACTGTGAAGCCGCAAGTCATAAAACACTAAAGAACAATGATGATGGCATTCGACACGTGGGGAACGTAACTAAGGATCTTGTTCTGCATGAGATCATGAGGCGGAATGCCAATCTTTCAGACGGCTACAAAATGTGTTCTTTCCACGATAGGGCATGTCGTTTTTTGTTTCACATATCATCGTATCTCGCCGTAACAAATGTTAATCCTGATATGTGTGAAAGAATAAAGAATATTCTAGATGATAAAGAATTGCAAGCTGAGCTATATAATTTTGTAGACAATTTCAAATATGAACATGCAAGGTACATCATCCAATTTATTGTAGACGATCTCTTGATCGGAGGTGGACAAAATACTTTTTCAACGCCATCCGAATGGAGACAGATAATTAGACCATACTACTATGATAGGATTTCTAAAGCTACGTCTCTACCCTCTGTGCATGAGATCGAAAACTCCCTTAAAGGATTGGAAGAGATGGGTGTTCTAACCACTAACCCAATGCAAGATAGATGGAAATTTTCAGGACCAAGAGGGTGTGCATTCTTATATCAGATCATCAAATATTTAGACAGCACTTCGACACTGGGACATCTCCATAATAAGTGTTTGAACGCTATTTCCCGAGGTATAAAAGGCGATTATCCCCTCCATATTTTTGAAAAAGCTATTAAAGATAGTGGTTTACATCCAAACACCTTAGAGCCAGAGCATCTCCCGGATCTAATAGAATTACTCAGAAAACTCTTTTCAAGGGCCTTTGCAAAAGACAAAGTCACAGCAACAATAAAAGAGCTAAAGAGAATTTATCGAAATATGGGAGGAAAAAGCTATCCTTGAACTCGTGATATGCTGTTTGTGTTATGGGTCAAAGATCGATATCTGAATCGTCGCTAACTATATCTTTCAACCCTTTATGCTATCAATTCCAAATCTGATACTTAGAGCAGTGATAGGGACTTCCATCATGTCAAAGGCCATCTTGGCGTATCTAGTGACATCATGAATGAGGCTTATCTCCCCTTCTGGAGTGAAAGTTGAGATAGATAGACACTCCTGCCCTACCGTTCTAATGGTATGCATTCGCCTTCTTCGTTTAGAAAACAGATCACGGAATCCAGCACTCGGAGGTAATTTGGGTTGAGGGCAAAGCAGTGTGCTCCATTCTCTTTCTTCCTAATTCTGACTATGTTGTCGAGGGTCATCTTTTCCAGGGTGGAGTATATTGCGGGCATGGGGATGGATCGAGAGAAGTGGTTGGTGAATATCGAGTATCGTGTAGGCCATTCTTCTTGTTCGCTGGGCCCCTCTTCTACGAGCCATTGTAGGACCGCTCCTCCGTATTTGGCGTGGTATTTGCTGCCTAGGTAGTGGTAGGCTTTTTTGCGAAGAATAGGGGGAGCGTTTTGTAGAGAAAGGGCGGGCATGTTTTTCACCGGGTGCAGGCGGAGAGGAGTTTTTCTGCTTCTAGGGCTCTGGTCTCGTTGCCTACATCCCAGAAGCATTCGCTGGCCTCTTCGAGATATTCTTTTGCTTCCTCTTCGAAGCCGAGGTGTTGGAGGGACGAGCCCCAGACGTATGCTACGGTTCCGTTGCCTGCCGAGCCTAGTTTATCCTTCAGCAGTCGGTTGGCTTTGTCGTAGTTCTTTCCCGCCGTTTCCATATCTTCTTCATGAAGAGATGCGAGGGCTTTGACGAGGTATATCCCTCCCAGGAGTTCCTCGCTGTTCACATCGTGGTCCAATAGTTCCGCTCGTTCCAGATTCTCTTTTGCGGAGTCGAAGTTTCCCAACAAGACCTCTGCTCGGGCTAGGTTGACCAGTCCAAATTCTTCTTGAGCAGCGTTGTTCTCACGTCTCCCCAGCTCTACAGCTTTCAAAAATTCTTCTTTAGCCTCTTCATATCTCCCTTGATACTCGAAGTTCATACCGAGGTTATTGTGGCAGCCCACCAGGTTCTGCTTGTCCCGCCAGGTCATCTTCATATCGCCCAAGATGTTGAGGACCTCATTGAATTCATCATCGGCTTTCTGGTACTCGCCTAGCTCGGAGTGGGATAATCCCATGCCGAGAACGATCCCTGCAATCAATCCGGGATCGGACAGGTCCTCAGCCATTTCCCTGCCTAGAGAGTATTCTTCCAGGGCGCTGTGATGGAATCCCATTCTCCACCACATCGCACCGGACCGCTTGTGGGTCTCGGCCAGTAACGCCCGATCGTCTATCAGGTTCGAGAGAGAACGTAAGTTCCTGTAGGATGAGAACAAGAGATCGTATTCGCCCTGTATCTCATAGCATTTCATCAATAGCTGGAAGGCTTCCAGGTGGATATTGATCATATCTGGCTCATCCCCGTGAAGCCTGGTGATCTCATTGAAGTGCGAGATGGCAGCATCTAGATTCCCCCGTTTAAATTCCAATATACCATTCTCCATCAAAGAACCCAATTGTTCAATAGCATTCTTGATCATATCCCATTATATGTTCTCTCCAGATACTTGTATCTTTCCCTCGGAAAGGTAGGATCAAGCTTCAAGCGGGCCGTGCTCACAGAGGTACCAGTCGAGGTCTACAAACGCGTAAGAGGACAGGTCGTCCAATATGCATCGCTCCCAGAGAACCCTATCATCTCCATTGTCGCGGTGGAGGGTAAGGGTCAGCACAAGCGGTACGGCCATCTCATCTCCTAGTTCTACCACAGGGATGGTCATAACTCCCCTGTCGTTCTCATAGGGGATGGAGAGAGAGGTAGAGAGACGGGAACAATGCTCAAAGAGAGGGTCCGGAGATCCATCAGCCTCCTCTATCGCGTATAACTCCAGATCCCCCTCCCAACCCTGAGTGGCGAGGAGATACGTATCGAAACACACACTCCGTTCCCCTGCGACCAAGGGGATATATGGGCAGGCGCCATCGAACAAGATAGGTATGATCGAGCCCTCGCTCGCATCTATGGTGAGCAGGGAAACAGATTCTCCGGAATCCATCTGATAATCACAGACCAGGGTCACCGCCCTATCTGAATAGTCGAACTCGGTCACCAACCTCCGATCCACCTCAACGATCCTTCCCACATACGGACCGGAGCCATTAAAACCCACGGCGCCCACAGAGGCGAAGACCATTCCGAACACCAGCACACAGGATAAAATACAAAGCTTCTTCTTCAGACTTATCACCCAACGCATATATGTGGCCAATCCCCCAAGCATATTATCATTGGAAACAATAACAAACCTTAAATGCCGGAACAAACAGCTTTTTGGGATCGGTGTAACAGCTCTGGCCAGAGAAAAAGACTTGTGTTCTTCCACTCTAGATATAAGAACATTGTTATCTGTTCCCATAATCATCTTTTAAGAAGAAAACAGAGGTATTAGAATAGGTGAGAGAATGGTGAAATATTTCATGAAGGACGGAGAGATCCACGTATTCCCCGTTTCAGCCGTCAGATGCAAAATAGAATATGATGGAGAGGCATTGCACTTCTACATGCCGGATGGAGAGAAGTGCGGCCGGTGTTTCGGATAGTTGACATGACGGAAGCTCACTCGCCTGTGTGTGGTTCAACCCGTGGAGGGGGAGGGGGTCTAACCCTCACGTCGATCGGACATCATGGTCCAGCCGATAATGGTTATGGGTATCGACAGCAGAGTGGAATACAGAGGAGGGGTCGCATCCAACATTATCTCTCCCACGAGATTAAATTGTCCGAAAAAGAGCAGCAGTATGAAGCCAAGGAGGATCGATCGGATCTTGGGCGCGTAGGGGGAATGAGTTTGTCTCATTTGTCTATCTGTTCTCCACAAACTGCAGATAGTTATGGAGATGGGTATGAGCAAGCCTATTCCCCAGACCATAAGCAGGTTCATGTCATAGATCACTTGCCACCCCCAATATCTTAGTCGAACGCTTTCTACGAGGCCGAACCATATCACTATGGAGAAGAGCATCGGAAGAACGAGGAGGGCGTGTTTCCGCTGCAACTCCTTCTCCAAAGAAAGGACAAAAAGAGCCATGGAGATCGCCATAAGATAGACCATCGTAAGATCTATCTTCGCAATAACGCTCGCACTATCCTGACCGGACGCGTTGAAGAACAAGACATCGGAAACCGCATAAGCCGCAGAAAAGATCAGGAACAACAAGAGAAACCTATGCGATTGCTCCCTATACGATCCCCTGGCAAGCAAGCTGCAGATCAACCCACCGCTCACTGCGAGTGTTATCAAAGGAAGGTATCCTAGCACCTAGACCGCCGAAAAGTGAAAAGGGGTAATGGGTATTATTACTTGTTGGTGGGATGGGGTGGTGGTTTGGTGGTGTGGGAGTGGTGTGGTGGTTTGGTGGTTTTATCTGAGGGTGTTCTGAGTTTTGATAACAATACTTTTATAGGTAAAATAGAGTTCCTTTTTAACACCGGTTTAGGAGCATAAATCTTGGAGGAGAAAAGATGAAAAGCAGTTCTGCTTTGGTATTAGTTACCTGTTTATTAGTCATTAGCATTCTTGGTTTCTTGGATTCAAGCGTACCCGCAAAGGCGTCTAATGTTGCATTGCCTTTTGAAGATGGTTTTGAAAATATTGCAAACAACGAGTATCCCTCTTCAAATGGTTGGTCTGTACAGTTTGCAGGTGCGTCAGCTTATGTCTCCACAGCTAGAGCCGAGACGGGAAGTAAATCGTTTAGGCAATACTCTTCTGGTTATGCAAGAGCCGATGGAATAAGTATCAACATGCCAAATAAACTGAATATCTCGGTGGATGTATATATCGAGGCTGTAAATGGCCCAGGTGCTGGTAGCTGTAGGATAGGCTTCTTTGAAAAAGTAAGTGCTCACAGCGCTCATGAGTTCAATCTTGTCGGTTTCAATCTTGAAGATAACACTATATTGGCAGTAGGGGCTAAAGGGTCTTCTAGCGTTTATCTTCAGGATTTCGAATTACATAGGTGGTATCACGTTGAAACCTGCTTTGATTTCACAGCGAACAAAATGAACATTTCAATAGACGGAGTTCTTAGAGGCATCGATATCGATGCTGAAGATGAAGGCACCACCAACGTTTTTGTTTTAGACACCTCCGACTCAACAGTTTTCTATGATAATATTAGGATAGAGGATGATGAGGGCAGTGGCAGTGATCCTACACCTCCGACTGCTCTCTTTGTCGTTGTGCCCGTTACCGGCGATACCGATACGGAATTCATTTTTGACGCGTCGAGTTGTTATGATTACGAAGATCTGACCCCTTTTCTTGAAGTGCGATGGGATTGGGAGAACGATGGCACTTGGGATACGTCATTTACAACGAGTAAAACAGCTTCACATCAGTATGAAGCAGCCGATACACACATCGTGAGATTAGAAGTGCAAGATACTAGTGGGCTATCTAGTTCTACGACGAAGTCATTAATTGTGAATATGCCGCCAGAACAGAATACCCCGCCAGAAGCGTCATTTACCATATCGCCTTCAGGAGGAGATGTACATTCCGTGTATGAGTTTGATGCTTCAAGTTGCTATGATTCAAGCGATTCAATAGCCCTATTAGAAGTTAGGTGGGACTGGGAAAATAATGGAGTCTGGGACACCGATTACTCATCCGTAAAAACAGCAGCACACCAATATCACACCGAAGGACTGTATACCATCAGATTGGAAGTGAAAGATTCAGGGGGTTTGGTGAATGCTACAACAAAAAAACTCCAAGTTACTTTATCTCCGTCCTCTAACTATCGACCTACGGCGTCTTTCACTTTTGTTTATGCTTCAAATGATCTTCTCGATATCTTCAATTTTGATGCCCAAGGGTGTTTTGACGAAGAAGATTCATTAGCCGATCTGGAAGTTAGGTGGGACTGGGAAAACGATGGAGTCTGGGATTTGGAGTTTTCCGTAAATAAAATCGTTACACATCATTTCAACACCACGGGGACTTTTACAGTGAAATTAGAAGTCAAGGACAGTGGAGGCTTGACAGATAATCACACAAGGAAGATAACAATTCCCAAGGTCATCACTTCTCCTATGGCTTTCTTTGATTATCATCTTATAGGGAACAGTTCATGCAAGTACACTTTTGACTCTTCCAATTCATCGGACAGAGAGGACGATGCTTCTATACTTATGGTAAGGTGGGACTGGGAAAGTGATGGTGTATGGGACACGCCGTACATGTTCAATAAGACAATTGACCATGAGTTTAACGGCCCAGGGAAATATCGTGTGACTCTTGAAGTAAAGGACAATGACGGCTTGATTTCGATTACAACGAGGGAAATCGAAATCGAATCTCCTATTCTCACTTTCACTCCAGATAGCACTGCCTGTTTCACGATAGGAAGTTTTATCGTTGGTGTAATATGTTTGGCCCTAATGCTGTGGTGGCGGAGGTAGTAGAGGATGGCTTTCAACAAAGATTGCTGTACCGTTCCAATAGTAGAATCGGGAAAAATCTTTCCCACTTCGGAAGTGAAAGTTGGGATTATTTCATCCACGAGTGTTCTGAGTTTTGATAACAATCCTTTTATAGCCAAAACCTGATTCCTTTTTAACACCGGTTTAGGTGTAAAAGTCTACGTGCATGAACCTGGAAAATGGGTTGTTGTCAAAGAGCAACAAAGGGATACAAGCATGCTAACGAATGTGTGAAGTGTGAGATGGAAACGAGGTGGAATGAAATGGGAGAAAAGTCCACTACGGAGATAGGAACAGAATTTGAACGCGAAGTCCAAAAGATATTTGGCATGATGGGGTTCAAAGTTGAATGGAATAAATTGTTGAACAGCAGACAAATTGATTTATATGGAGAAAAGGACAACCCTCCTGCGGATATATTCAAAATTGCCATTGAGTGTAAAGACCAAAAAGCGAATGTAGGCAGCGACGATGTTGACAAATTCAATGCTAAAATCGGACCGTTCCTGAGAGATAGGAGTCTAGATAGGGGCTACATTATCTCAAGGTCCGATTTTGCCCCTGCTGCCAAAGAGACAGCAAGAGCTAATGGAATTGATTGCTTAACGTACCAAGAGCTTCTTCGTTCCATGGTCAATTTTGATTACTATGTGGAAGAACTAATCACTGCTTTCGAGAACTCTGAGGTTTCGAAATATTACATCGAACTAGAGGGATCTAGAACAGCTATAGGAGAGGGCGAAATAAAGTGTGTGGAAAAGCACATTAAAAAGTGGGCAAAAAAGGGCAAGGCAAATCACATCTCGCTTCTTGGTGAATATGGCTCTGGAAAGACAACAATATGCATGAAACTCGCACATGATTTGGCCAAAGAGTACAAGCAGGATCCTATCGGCAACAGAATACCAATTCTCATCAACTTAAGAAACTACTCAAAAGCAATGAACTTGAAACAACTAATAACAGATCTTCTAGTAAATACTCACCGTATTCAAGGCATAACAAATTCAATCTTTATGAAGATGAATGTGGAAGGCAGGTTTGTTTTGATTTTTGATGG
>DAOVJP010000385.1 GCA_030673205.1 Thermoplasmata archaeon | reverse complement strand
GGAATTCGAAGCATGCAGAGGGTGGTCGTGGACAACCCGCCTGTGAAAATGGGCATGGCCATCGTCTCCGTGGCCGTGGGCACCCTATCCGCTGCGGGAGCGGCGTTGGTGCTTGGAGGCGGAGGCGTGGAAGAGATTGCGGGAGAGTATGCGGAGGAGCGGCTGTTCGAACGGAGACGAAAGAAAAGACTAGGGAAGGGCGTGCAGATGCTCTTGCTCCTAGCATCCATCCTGCTGTTGGCAGGCTGCTTCACCTACATCTATGGCGGCATGGGAGATATGATGGGTCTGCTCCCCTATATGCTGATAGGCACCGGGGCGGTCATCGTCGCCATGGAGGGAATGGAGATGCTGGTGGCGAGACGCCATCGCGTGAATGCAAGCTTCAGCCTCTGGCCCACTGGCCTGTTGGCCCTCCTTGTCACCACCTTCCTGTTGCGCGCCCCCTTCGGCAGCCCCGGCAAGACATGGGTCGAGAAGGACAGCGACAAGAGAGGAGCGGGGATATCCGCCCTAGCCAAACTCCTCGCCGCACCCGCCCTCCTGCCCATATTCATCATCCTCATGCAGAACGGACACTACATGCTGGGCCAGATAGGCGCCTACACCGCACTCATGCTCTTCCCCATAGACAGCCTCCCCCTACATCCCCTCGAAGGCAAACGAGTATACCGATGGAATAAGAGCGTATGGGGCATAACATTCCTAGCCAGCATCACGCTTTTCTTCACCTGGCAGCAACAGTGGATGCCATACACACTGTTCCTCGTCGTTGGCATCGTATGCGCTGTCTTGCTAGCTGTGGTCGCCGCTACCAAGGTGCATGAGAGAGTGGGGGCAAAGGTAGGGAGGACAGTAGTGGAGAGCGTGCACACCCCAGAGAGGAAAACCACGGTGGTCGTGGTGCTGGACGGGTGAGAGACGGGTGGAGAGGACGTGGGGAAGCACGATCCCCATATCTGCTGCTCAACCAACGACATCAAAGAATATGGGTTCCTGAGCCTTTGCTCTATTCCTGCATCCAACGATCAATGAACTGGAGAGTGTTCTCAAAGTCATCAGGGATGATCCCATAGAAGGGGTTGTCCATTACTATCATTCTGTGAGAACTGTTGATCTTTTTGACATCCCCTTTTGTCCATTGGATGCCCTTGACTATTTCTTCGATCTTTCTTTCCCTCTTCATTCTCCTCCGAGGAGATGTCGTTATCAGCAATAATGCCGCAAGCATTCCGACAATAACTACTGGATTTAACAATATGCCTAGTATAGCCATGATAACACAGGTAGCGACCCAGAACGCCAAACCACCGGGTACGCTCTCCTTCCTCCCGATGTAAGTAAGAGGATGTTCCTTATGGCCTCTGATAGCAATTCCACGGTCCGAGAGATAGATATCCCCATGCATATAATCCGTATCGTTTACTTTAAGCGGATTCTCATTAAAATCATACCAAACGATATTCCTTGGATACAGGATTATTCTTCCTCTTGTGTGATATGACATGAGTGGGTAATCTACATCATCTAATATGAAACCATGCCATCGAGAGGGTTTACACTCGAAACAAGACAAAAACTCGACTTTAAGTGCAGACTCCGGACTTTAAGGTCAAACCCAACTTCAGGTGCAAAACCCCCCTATAACGCAAGTTTGACATTTGAATCTGTCAAACTTGAGAGAAGCCTAAGGCTTGACACAGAATGTGGCAAACTTAGGCTATAAATACCCTTTAAAAGAGCAGCTATAACTGTTGCGATAAGTTTATATATCATAAAATCTTGGGTTGCTTTCCTCAGAGGTGACATATATGGAAGATATAGTCGTCGAGAACATTGTGGCCTCCACATCGTTGGCGGACCAGTTGGACCTGGATGCGATCGCGTTGACGT
>DAOVJP010000445.1 GCA_030673205.1 Thermoplasmata archaeon | reverse complement strand
TGAACAAGTGCTGGTACGCGTTCCCATTGGACGCCCTCATCAACCACGAAGAGGAGCATGGAACCATAGGAAAGGCCCATCAGTGGGCGGAGAACAGGTATATCCACAATCCGAACAAGGATACTATGATCAGCCCCTTTGAGGCCGGACAGGGACGGGCGGATTGGAAGGAGATAACCATGTTCGCGTGTTATGGCGACCCCGCCTTCCAGATATTCGTGCCCAGCCCCGGAGATGCGGGTTTTGATCCATGGCACAATGGGCCAGAGGACAACTAGGCGTGTGGTGGTAGTGATATATAAGGAGGGACGAGAACGGGCATAATATTGGACATGGACGGTACGGTCATAGATGCTGTTCCAAGCATCCTCCGCTCCATGAACGAGACCCTGGAGGCCATGGGACACGAGACCCTAGGACTGGATGACCTGTGTGGAGGCGGGATATCACTGGACGAAGTGCTCCTGCGGCGACTCGCCAAGGAAGAGCTCGTTGAGGGAAGAAGGATATATCGGGAGATACAGTATTCCACCTTCCAAGAGGATACCAGGGTATTCCCGGGGGCCAGGGAAGCCATAACAGAATGGAGACGCCACGGAAGGAAGTTGGCCATATTCACCCTGCGCAAAGGGGACAATGCCAGAACGGTACTCTCCACCTTTGACCTGCTCGACATGTTCGACGCCATATTGGGATATGATGACGTGCCCGCGCCCAAACCGGCCCCGGAACACGTAGAGGCCGCAGCCTCCCACCTGCATATGCACCCTTCGGAGACCATCGTCATAGGGGACAACCCAGAGGACATATTATCCGGAAAAGGGGCGGGGGCCAGAACAGTGGGCGTGTTGTGGGGATTGAGAGGCAGGGAAGAATTGGAGAGCGCGGGGGCCGACCATATCGCAGAGAGCTGGGAACATCTGGCCCGCATAGTGGATGAGGGTATGGTCTGATGGTACTTCTCTCCATTTAGCCCAACGGAAATTATATATGCTCTTTCTGATATGAATAGCTGGAGATAGCATGGCCGAAGATATAGTGGTAGCCGAGGAAACCGGACTTCTCGGGGGAAAACTGATACCGATCATCGTGATCGCCATTGTTATCGTCGGCGCAGGTGCTGGAGCCTATTTCTTCATGTTCAAAGATAAGGAGGAGGAAGAGGATAACAACGGCACGCCCATCGAGAACCCTGACGAGAATAACACGAGCGGAGGGGGCGAAAACATAACCGCCAAATTCACATTCACCCATGATGAAAAGGACCATAACGGCGAGATATCCGTGAAGGAGGCAGTGCACTTCGATGCCGCTGATTCCACAGGAGGATGGTTTTTCGAATGGGATTTCGGCGACGCGAAATTTGACACATCCAACAGCTCGGAGGTGACACACCATTACTCTCAAGCTGGCACGTA
>DAOVJP010000067.1 GCA_030673205.1 Thermoplasmata archaeon | reverse complement strand
TGGAGATTGGGATATAAAAGATTAGCCGAAGGGGTCGCCGCTTGTGGAATACGGAAATTATTTCGTGGAGCAGTGCCTCCCCCCAGCATGGACCTCTGCATCGTCTATGACCTGTTGCTGGAAGAATATGGGTACAGAGGCTGGTGGCCCGCCGAGACTCCCTTCGAGGTGTGCGTGGGTGCCATCCTGACCCAGCAGACCACGTGGAGGAGCGTGGAGAAGGCCATAGACATGTTGAGGGAGGCGGGGTTGCTCTCCTGTGCGGCCCTAGCCTGTGCTCCTTTGGAGGGGGTGGAGCACCTGATCTTTTCCACTGGTTTCTACAGGCAGAAGAGCAGCCGCCTGGTCGATCTCTGCAGATATTTCCAGGAGAATTACGATTGCGACGAGCAGGGTTTGTTGGCCAAACCATTGGCGGAGGCGAGGACGGAACTGCTGTCATTGAGGGGTATAGGGCGGGAGACGGCCGATTCCATGTTGCTCTATGCGGGCGAGCACCCCATATTCGTGGTGGATGCCTACACGCATCGTCTGCTGGAACGGCTGGGCATGGGGGTGGATGGTAACTATGACCGCGCACAGGAGCTGTTCCATTCCTCCGTACCCAGGGACCTGGAGGTATATCGTGAGTTCCATGCGCTCATAGTGGAACATGCAAAACAGAGGTGCAGTAGATCATCTCCGTCATGCGCAGGTTGTCCATTGGAAGAACGGTGTGCCTATGGGAAAGGTGTGCCTATGGAGAGATGAGATGTGGTGTGCCTATGAAGAAGGTGCACCTATGAAGAGATGAGATGTGATGTGCCTATGCAGGTATGAGATAGACACTGTTGGCTCCGTCATCGTAGAGCCGGGGATAGGAGGAGAAGATGTCCAGATCGATCCCTATCATCGTATGTTGGGCGGAGAACAGGCTGGCCTCCCCCATCTTCTGATCCACGTAAACGTATTGTGGGTGGGTCTTGCCCGAGGGGGCCACGAAGTCCTTGAAGACACTGGTGTCCCCTTCAAAGAAGAATGGTTCCAGCATGCCTCCCGCCCCACCCCACGTGGCGTCCTTCCCGGCCACTCCATAGGCCAGGCTGCTGAGGCGGTGGTCCGAAGCCACCAATCCCTCTTCGGGCACGTTCTCTCCTATCCAGGCCGCCGCTGCCATGTCATAGGAAGGCGTGTCCTGTCCGGGCAGTATGTCCTGTGGCGGGATGGCGGTGAAGGCCAGAGCTATGACCAGGATAACGGCCAAGGCTCCAGGTACGCTCCTTCGCCCGGGGAAGAAAAGGGAGGCCCAGATGACTCCAGTGGCCGCCACTATGACCAATATGAAGGATAGATATTGGAAGTGTCGATAAGGAGGGAAGGATTCCATGTCCAGATATGTGATCGCGATATAGGAGAGGCACATGGCGGCCAACCCGCCCAACAACAGCCTCCCACCATTGTCCTTCAGCAAAGGAGATATGCCGGGGGAAAGGAGGCAGATGACCAGCACTGTCGGAAGCATGAAAAGGAAGAGGGCTAGAAAATCCGGTGCTCCCGCGAAATATCCGAGGGTGTCAAGGCCCAATCCCCCAACAACAGCCGTAACGACGCCCACAGGAAGGGAAAGGCGCATCCAACCCCGTCTCATCTTCCCCGGGCCAAGCCTGTGTTCTCCCAGTGCCAGTGGCGCCATGGCTATAATGGGCCCGGCACACGGGAGGAAGGCAAGAAGCATAGGGGGGCCTGGCAGGTTTCCTAGGATGGCACTGCGGAAAGAGGAGATGCTTAACCAGAACATGCCCATGAACGCAGTTATCGCCAGCAACATGCCCGCACGGATCGCCGCCCTGGGTGACTCTGTCTCCCTGAACAGGTTATCCATCAGCATCCCCCCTGACAATATGACAACGAGGAAGAGGGCTGAGAGGTGGTGTGTGACCACCAGGGCGAACCCGGATATCAGGAATAGAGCCCAGCACTCCCCACGGTCCCTATCCTCTTTGGAGGCTCGAACGAAGAAGAATATGGATGCCAGCATCAATATCTCCCCTAGAGTCCCAGGCATAGGTCTTGCCCCCTGGAGCACATGAGGGGAGAACGCGGCGAGGAAGAGAGAGGCGAGCACCGCAACCCTCTCGTCCCCTGTTATCTCTAGGGCCAGTAAGAATGCTAGGAGCACAGAGAGGGAGCCAAGGAGGGGTATGGTCCAACGTAGGGATGTCAATAGGTCCATCCCTGCCACGGCAGGCAGGAACGTTACATGGAAGAAGCCGGGGAAATAGGGATATGTTACGCCGAACCCAGCGTAGCCCGCGGTAGGGAGCGCTCCCGTGTCTTGCAGGCCTTGCAGTATCCCATAATATTCTGCGGAATCCACTCCCCAGAACACGCCCTGTGTTAAGGGCCAGATGCGCATGGCCATGGAGAGGAACACGGCACAGAGCAGACCGGGCCAGACCCAACGTTTCATTAGAAAGGGATGGAGGGGGGGCTACTTATGGATTGTGGGGGGAGAATGGGTCGCACACTCTGCTCTTGGGAAGTTCTCGTAAAGGCCATTCCTGCCCATGTGATATTACACATGGTTCACGCCTACGATAAGCTTATCTACCCCTCGTGCATTACTCTCTTGCCTAAAGGAGGCGATATCTATGGTAGAGGCATATTGTGTCAAGTGCAGGAAAAAGGTCGAGATGAAGGACGCCAAGAAGATCACGATGAAGAACGGAAAGCCCGCAACCCAGGGCAAGTGCCCGAAGTGCGGCACAAAGGTCTTCAGGATCGGCGGTTAGACGCCTTCCTTTTCCTATACCCGGGGGCTTCGGCCCCGTAATCCCTTTCTATGTTCTCATTTTGTTTCTCCCTGGAAAAGGGGCTGTGTCTTCACCACCACCGTCCCCGCGAGATAATCTCCTATCCTCTGCCGCCTGTCCGAGCGCTGGTATGCCCACAGGTACAGAGGGAGGGGGAATATGAGAAAGACGAGTGTCAGGTCCAGTATCCTGAGGACGTTCCTGGTGAATGCCGCCATGAAACCGCATCTCCCGCCATCCTCTTCCAGCACTCTCATCTTGAGCAGGCGTTTGCCAGGGGATTGCCCCCATATGCACTCGAACAATGTGAAGTAGGTGGTCTGTATGGCCCAGGCCAGTCCGATGAAGGTCAGTATGGCGACCATGAGCGATGGGGAGAGGAGGTCTGCGTTCGGAAGGATCGTTGGAAGGAGAGGGAAGAATGCGAGTAGGATGATAACAGCCACTATCAGGCTGTCCAGTAAAAATGCCAGGGCACGATGGACCATGCCTTGATATATCTCTCGTTCTATGCGACCCAGGTCCCGTATGAGGAGGGTGGATGTGACAAGCCCTCTCCTCGTGTCCTCCTGGTTGGCCGTGGTCCAGCACAGTGCTCTGTAGTCATGCACGATATAAGGGAGGACCCTAAGTTCCAGAAGGCAGCCTTCCGCGTCCCCCGTAATGCCACGCCCCGCCGCGATATGCTCTATCTGGAGATCCACTGCTCTACGACAGTTCTGGAGCGCCCGACCATACTGTCCCTTCCAGTAGGCGGTCCAAGCCCTGTTAAGGAACAATCTAGGATAGAGATGCTTTTCCACCTCCCCCTGTCTTCTCTTCTTCTTCCACATCTTTCTGGGAGAAGAGATCAATACCAGTCCGGCCGCCAAAAGTCCTGAGAGGAACACCAGATCGAGACTTCCTGCCCCGCCTATGGCGCCCAAGAAGCTCCCCCCTGTGGATCCCAATATCTCGGGTATTCGCACCAGGTCCGCCCCTATCAGCGTTCCCATGGTCCCTGCCGCGTAGGCCAGGGCCAGCGAGCGCCCCAGTCTCTTCCTCTCCAGAACACGAGCGAGGAAGAAGGCAGCTATGGGAGGTAGGAGATAATATGGGAAGTAAGCGACCACCCCCAGGTCAGCTACGAACTCAGTTACCGCATAGGCCAGGACACTGGTGAAGCCCACGGCCAAGAATAGATTGAAGAAACTGGGTCTGTGCGTCCAGATAAGATGGAAGGCGAGAACTATGGGGATGAGAGCACCGCCCACATTCAAACCGAAGAACAGTGAATCACCCACCAGAACAGGCACGTTCAGAAGCACCCCCACCATGGAGCCCACCAAGACCAGGGACACCTCCCTTTTTCCCAATCCAAGATCGTCCATGAAGCCAGGGTATTCTTCGTAAAACACGAAGAACTCCACGAAAAGGAGCACTGGAAGGAGGACACCTATGGCCATGGCCAAAGCGGTCTCTACTGCAACGAACATCACTGACCCATCCACTCTTGGGAATATATCTTTTCCCCCGGGCCCACATATGATCATATCAAGCCGGTTGGCCGACCGCGCTTCCCTCGCTGCCCCCGATCGTTGCCTGTTCCGTCCTATCGCTCTCCGCCTGACCGACATGGAGCGCCCTAGCCTCCGCCACATAGTATACAGAATTCAATAGACCTACGGTGATGAGCAGCCAAAGATAGTTGGACAGATGGAGTTGGAAGGCGAACTCTCCGTAGGACATGTGGAGAGTGGTGCTCCATCCCATCATGGCAAGGAACCAGATGATGGTCCCGGCAACGAAGGCCAGGTTGAGGGCCAAACGGGCGCTGCTTCCCCGTGGGTGATGGGAGGAACCATAGGCGAGAAGGACCAATACAGAGCCGACAGCCACCGCGGAGAGCAGGATCCCGAGAAGCCGTTGAGCTGGCAGTTCTGGATATACGATCAGCATCCTGCCTATGACCACAGTGGGCAGTATGACATAGCCCAGGAGGGCCAGCCAAACCTTTACTGGGCGGGGTTTAGACATTCAGGATCACCTCCTCCAGCGTTATCTTCATGCTCGGAGGGTCGTATATGGGGATGGTCACAGACATCCTGAAGAGGGAGCCACCGCTTTCTGCGGTGAGATGAAAGGTGATGGTCTCATTTGTCATCTCATAGGAGTCAAGGCATATCCGTATCCCGAACATGTCTAAGGCCGCCTTTATATTATGGGAGTTGAAGGCGTTGTAGAACCCGTCCATATCAGCTCCAGAGGCCGCATCTTCTATCACGCGACAGAGATCTTCCAGGCCCTGTTCTTCTAGGTAGGTGAGGATGGCCTGTTTCAAGGGGGATTCCCAATGGTAATATATGGTCTGGTCCATGTCGAAATCACCGAGGCCCCACATATAAGAGGCAGATATTCTCACATGCAGAGAGATATCTGCATCCAAAAGCACCAGCGATGCTAGGCGCTCAAAGGGCAGACCGGGTATGTATAGGCTAGCCGTGACGGGGATGGGCTGGTCGGACATGCGGGGTATTATCAGATCCTCCGTTCTGTAGCGGACAAGTTCCGTTTCGTTGTCCAAGAATAGGGTTGCCTCCACATCGACATCCCTTATATCGTACAGTGCATTGTTCTTCACCTGGAACTCCGTCTGGACAAGTATCCGTTCGTTGGATATGTCAAGGCTCCAAGTTACCGCATCCTTTTCGGGTGTGGTGACCTCTATGGCCCTGGTTGAGAGGGCTGCGACATTGGTTATGGCGATGGAGGCAACCAATACGTTAGCTATTATCACAATTATTCTGAGCCGGGATAGGGTACTCTGTTCGAACTTCTGCCTCCTGGAGAAAATGGCCCGGGCTCTCCTGCGAACTCCGCAGGGCTTCTTCGGGAAGAGGGCTAAAGACCTTCAGAGGGGCCGTTCCTCATCCCTTCGACATTGCTCTGTTTGGAGTGGGATACTGCGGCGGGGAGAGTCAGATATCATCCACTCTCTCCATGTTATATATTGTCATGCGCAGGTTATATAGTTTTGCTCAAAAGCGTAGATAATGGCAGTTCTGGCCCGTTCTGGGGTTTTGTTTACAAAACAGACCATAATTCTCATTTTGTGGGGGTATTCTCATTCTCCGAGAAGCATACAAGGTCCTCTTCGAGAACGTTCATCATGACAAAATCATGGGATCCGCAACGGGGGGCGAATATGACCCAAAGGTTTTTTATGCCCTTTTCCTTTTCTCCTTCATCATCCTGCTAAAGGAGGAATCCCTATGGAAATGGTCGACCCCAATGTTGAGAGACAGCGCCTTGCGAAACTCTGGGACGCTTATGAGATACAAGAACGCGATCTGATCGAAGCAAAGGAACGCATCCGGGCTCTGGATATGGAGTTGGAGGAAAAGACCACCATGTTGGGCACCCTCAAAGGCGTTATCGAGTCCAGGGACAGGGATGTCCGGGACACGGAGATAAAGCTGGTCTCACTGGAGAAGATGCACGAAAAGAGTGGCTCTGCGAAGGAGGACCTGGAGAAGGAGGTCCGACGGGCCAATGAACGTTTCACAAAGCTCTACAGCATCGCAGAGGAGATGGAGATAGAGCTCAAGGACCTCCGGAAGAAACTACGCATGCGGGACGATTGGTTCAAGGATAATATCGATGTCATCAAGATGATGGTCCGGGCTATAGAGGAGAGGGAGAACATGATCGCTCCCCTGGGAGAGGCGCCTTCGGTCAGGGAAATCCAGACCCTGCAATAGACCGAGCATCTCTAGCTCAGTGGGATGGGCCCTTGTTATTCACTCCTTTCAGTTATGCATTATATAACAACGCTTTAATAGGTGTTGTATTTTACCTAGTCCTCCGCCCCTAACCTAGGTGATATATATGAAGATGCCCAGGGTAGTCATGAGATATTGTCCAAAGTGTAAAACACACAACCCACACGAAGTGGAACGCGTGAAGAAGAAGAGAGCGAGCGAGCTGAAATGGGGACAGAGGCGTTTCAGAAAGGTCACCAGGGGATATGGTGGTTTCCCGCGTCCGAAACCAGAGGGCAGGGAGAAACCCACCAAGAGACTGAACCTGAGGTACAGGTGCCAGAAATGCAAGAAGTGCACCCAGCCCCCAAGTATCAGGTCCAAGAAGTTCGAATTGACGGAGGAGTGAAGATGGCAGAGACACGTTTCGCCAAGGTCAGATGCCCGGATTGTGAGAATGAACAGGTGCTGTTCCTTCGAGCCGCCAGCATGGTAACCTGCCAGGTCTGCGGGGCAACCTTGGCTGAGCCCAC
>DAOVJP010000242.1 GCA_030673205.1 Thermoplasmata archaeon | reverse complement strand
ATCCCAGAAGGTGTGCATACGTGAGATCATGATATCAGAAAGCACCAACTTCGCCTCCAGCCACACCTTGGCCGAGGTGTTGAAGGCCATTATCGATAATTCCCTCCAGAAGAGTATATCACGGGGCTGTAAGACGATCTATCCTCTTAAGAAGGTGGAGTTCAGGAAGTCCGAGGTACTGGAGGAGCCAAAGATGAAGAAGCGCCTCAAGGAGAGGAAGGTGGAAACCCCCTCCGGAGAAGAGGAAAAAGAGGAGACAAGCCCCGCACCAGAGGGTGAGAAAGAGGGTGTAGGACAGCTCACCACCATTCCCGGAGTCGGGCCGCAGAAAGCGAAGGCATTGTTCGCCGCGGGCTTTACGACGGTAGAGGCTGTGAAGAACGCTAAGCCCAAGGACCTGGAGAAGGCCGAGAGCGTAGGTTCTGCACTTGCAGTGAAGATACACGAGGCCGCACAGGGCATGTGAGACTTCGAGTGACAGGCTTCGATTGCTGGCTTTCAAGGGCCAAGGCCTTCATCTGCCACTTTAGCCGTCAATGTTATATATCATGGCTCACAGTTCAACTCGATAATATATGAAGAAACTGTCCACGGGAGTGTATGGCCTGAACGACCTCATGGGGGGCGGTATCAATATCAATTCTACGACCGTCCTCATAGGTTCCTCCGGGGCCGGAAAGACCACTTTGGCCACCCAATATCTCAGGCGGGGATTGGAGAAGGGAGAGGACGGGATATTTATCACGTTGGATGAGGCCCCTAAACAGCTGTTGAAGGAGGCGATGGCCATGGGCTGGGAGGACGCAAAGGACTATTTGGACAATGGCTCCTTTGTTTTTGTTGACGCAGGCGGTAAACAGTTCACAGATTTCATTCGACACGAGCTGGCGGATTTTGTGAGGGAATGGGAAGGGCATGAAGCGAGGATAGTCATAGACCCGCTCACACCCGTCCTGTGGTCCATGACAACGAAATACGAGCAGCGGGAGATAGTGTCCTTTCTTTTGAGGGAAACTCGTAAGATAGGAACCGTATTATGCACATTGGAGGAGCACGGTGGAAAAGGGGATCTATCCTCTCCAGAGATAGCTATCCCTATGTACCTGGCCGATAATGTGGTCCACATCCGTTACACGACCAGGGAAAGCCCTGAGTCCAGAGAACTGAAGATAATAAAGACCAGGATGAGCCCTCACAGCAGATTCTCCCACCCCTATACGATCACCCAGGGAGTGGGGATAGTGGTGCATGGCGAGGAAAAGAATGTGGATGAGAAGGGGGCGGATGTGAATGTGCAAAAGCTCTTCAGGGGGATGGTAGAAGAGCTGCCAAAGGGCAAGTTCAACGCCCTTAAACCCGCCGAGAGAAAGAACATCTCCCGGGCCGTGAAGGCCATGGCAGACAACCCGAACAAGGTAGATCTGGAAGAGGTCATGCGCCTTGTATTCCACGAGTACGGGTTGCTGTGAACAGGTATATCGAATGGTGACTACGGCAGAGGATGCGTTGCGTGGGATCCGATCAGGGATGCTGTGGATATAGGGAGAGAGTAAATGCCTGGAAAGCTGGGAAAGGCCCTTGAGGGGGCCGTGAAAAAGGAGAATGCCAAAAGGCCCTCGATCCCTATTATCGGCGTTGATGTCCTCAAAGTCCTGGAAGCAGTGTTTTCCAGGCCGGGGCTCTCCATTAATGGCATAGCTCTTTTATCAAGGTATTCCTGGGATAGGGCTCGAAAGACTGTGGAAAGAGCCCTGGAGCGTGGTTATATCCTAGAGATCATGGGCTGCTCTTCAGCGGGGTTCGTGCCTGTGCAACGGGTTTCCGAGCAATATCGTCCCACTCTCGTCGCGGTGGCGGATGGGAGGACGGGAAGCCTGTTAGAAGTCGTCATCTCCCACCCTGGGATAGGTCTTGAGGAGGCGCTGAGGAGTGCCCACGGTGCTGGAAAAAGTCGGCTGTCTACGCTTGAACACGTGGGCCTTGTGTCGATGGTGAAGGATGGCAAGTTCAAACGCCTCTACCCTGCCGAGACATATCGATCGGTGAACAGCGACCTCGAACAATGGGAATCTTCACTTTCTAGGGACGTCATGGCGAGACTATCAAATGACGGATATGATCCTACGCTGGAAACGACGCCCCGTGGATCAGCGTATGTCCGAGTGGGAGAAGAACCGTTCCGCCTTCCCATCAGCATCAACATCCCCTACGCTACCACATTTTAAAAGAAGTGTACGCCTTACCTACGAACAGACTTGTTTATGTTCTGTGGGAGAGATACAAAGTATATATCCAACAGCTATTGTGATAACATACATATGCCTGATAAGAGGTTCGCAGAGGACTTCATGGATAAATGGCAGAAGGCCTCTGACGCAGACCAGGATACGGGAGAGGAGACCTTTATTTGTCCTCTATGTCAGCGTGAGATCCCAGCATCCGCCGACGTATGTCCTGGCTGTGGAGCGGTATTCGAGGACGGAGGAGGAGCTGTCTTCGAGTGTCCCGTTTGTGGAACCGAAGTACACGAAGAGGAGGCGGAGTGCCCCAAGTGTGGAGCCATATTCTCGGATGGAGAAGAGGGAGAGTTCGAGGAGGAGAAAGAAGAGGAAACCGAACTCATATTGGACGAACTCGAACAGTTCTTGGGATTGGAAGAAGAGGAGGAATGGAAAGATGAAACAAAGCCAGAGCCTGTTCCAGTAGCCGCGGCAGTGGCCCCCGAACCAAGAATACCGCCACCGGCCAGGCCGAGCCCTACAAGACCAGCACCTCCCCACCGTCCACCCGCCCCCAAGTTGGTAGCACACGAGAAGGGACTGACAAACGGTATTCCCCCCTCCATATCTGAGCGGAAAGGGCTGACAAATGGGATGGGGCGGGGGCCGACACAGGGGTCCGGCAGAGGGCTGATAAATGGAGGCGGTCGAGGACTGACAAACGGGACCGGACGGGGTTTGACCAATGGAGTGGGAAAGGGCTTGACCAACGGACTCACCAACGGACTCACAAATGGACTCACCAACGGACTCACAAATGGACTCACCAACGGACTCACAAATGGACTAGGCCGAACCAACGGACTCACCAACGGACTCACAAATGGACTAGGCCGAACCAACGGACTCACCAACGGACT